>CAIXSE010000454.1 GCA_903921965.1 uncultured Thermoleophilia bacterium
CGCGGCTGGAGCTTCTGCGGCTCGAACCCCACGAGGAAGTCGTAGTTCAGGTGGTAGACGCTGTAGTCGGCGCCGGTGTACCCGATGAAGGGGTTCAGCGAGTCGACGTACTCCATGATGCCCTGGCGGTAGACGACCGGGGCGGACGAGGCGGCCGGGGACGGCGCGGAGGAGCTCGCAGCCCCCGCGCCGGCCGGGGCGAGGAGCAGACAGAGGGCGAGGAGGACGAGCAGCGCGGGCGCCGTCCGTCGCCGTGAGACAGCCGGGGTCACGGTCATGTCAGGTCCTCCTCGGTCGCGTGGTCGCCGGCCGGCACGCGGTCCGGCTCACAGGTACCTCTCGATGAGCTCGCGGATGAACGGGTTCAGCACATCGTGCGTGTGGCCGAAGATCGAGCAGTGCCCCATGCCCTCGAACAGATGGAACTCGGCCGTGGGACACAGGGCCGCCACCTCCTCGCCGTCCTGGGGCACGGCCTGCACGTCCTGATCGAAGGCGACGACGTGCAGGGGCACGCGGCACTCCGGCAGCCGTGCGGTCTGGTCGAAGAGCACGCACGGCAGCCACTGTGCCTCGAGCGAGTCCTCGGCCGTGTCGGTCTGGTAGTACTCGAGCAGCTCGTCGCGGAGCTTCGGCCACAGCTCGCGGTCGCCGAGCACGCGGGCCGGGTAGTACATCGCCGCGTAGTGCGTCACGGCCATCATGCCGTCCAGCCGGCCGCCGGCGCGGCGCCACTCGATCTCGGCCATCTGGTAGTCCCACGTCCAGCCCACGCTGCGCGCCCCGGTGCCCATGGCGACCGCGCAGCGCAGCAGCTCGGGGAAGTCGAGCGCGACCTGCTGCACGATCCCGGCGCCGAACGAGAGGCCGACGAGCGCCACCGGCGGGTCGCAGGCCGCACGGATGAGCTCGGCGACGTCGAGGGCGAAGTCCTCGATCGGCCAGGGCTGGGGCCTGTCGCAGGTCGTGCCGCCCACACCCCGGGCATCGAAGGTGGTGTTGCGGAAGAAGCGCGTGAAGTACGGCAGCTGGTAGGCGTCCCATGACGAGGCCGTGCCGCCGGCGCCGGACACCCACACCACGTCCGGACCCTCACCGGCCTGCTCGTAGCGGATCCGCGCCTGGGACCCCTGCAGCATCGGCATGGCACGCTCCCCCCGCCGCTCCCCTGTGCCCGCGCCGGCGCCGCGTGCACGCGCCGCCCTCGCGGCGATGCCGTAGTGTGCTGGCGCGGTCCCCGGCGGTCAACGGCGCTGCTTCCACTTCGGAAACGGGACGGGCAAGGGCCGGGGTGCTTGACCGGCGCCGCCGGCGCGGCGAGAGTGGCGCGAAGCACACCGTGGAGCAGCGCATGGGCATCCGCATCGACGACGTGGACCGCGCCATCATCCTGCTGCTGCAGCAGGACGGGCGCATGTCGGCGCGCGACATCAGCCGAAGGATCGGCGGCCTGACCGACCGGGCGGTGCGGTACCGGATCGAGCGGCTCACCGGCTCCGGCGCCATCGCCGTGATCGCCGTGGTGAACAACGAGGTCGTGGGGTACCCGGTGCTCGGCGACGTGATCATCGAGCTGCCGCCGCACCGGGTGCGGGACACGCTGGCAGCCCTGGCCGACGACGAGCTCGTCTGCTACCTCGGGGCCGACCTCGAGCGCGGCACGGTGACGATCCAGGTCGCCGCCAGGGACGAGTACGAGTTCCACAGCTGGGTCGCCGCGCTCGTGAAGGAGGTGGACGGCGCGGCCCTCACCAAGAGCACGGTGGTCCGCCAGGTGGAGAAGGGCTCGGACCGCTGGCCGCCGCCGCGCGGCTGAGCCGCGGGCTCAGCCTTCGGCCGCCTGGCCGGCGATGCTCCCGGGCGGCGCCCCTACGGCGGCCGCCACCAGCGCGACGACCCCTTGCAGGCACGACCGCAGGACTTCATCGGGCGGCTGGTCCTCGAGACCGACCCCCGCGGCCAGCAGCGGCTGCGCGGCGGTGAGCCCGAAGAGCACCGCCCCCACGATCATGGCCGCGACCCGCGGGTCGAACGGCGGCGCACCCGGGGTGCGGTTCTGCTCGATCCAGCCGGCCAGCAGACGGAGCGGCCGCAGGGGTGCCTCGTCGAAGATGCGCTCCGGGGTGAGGCCGTCGAGCTCCGCCCGCAGCATGAGCAGCATCGAGGTGCGGCCCTCGCCGGTCAAGTACCGGAACGCCTCCATCATGGAGGCGAGCGACGTCTCGGCGTCGGCATCCGGCGTGGCCATCCCGCCGAGGGCCTTCACCTCGCCGAGCATGATCGCCGCGACCATCTCGTCCTTGGTGCCGAAGTACCGGTGCACCAGGGCGTGGTTGATGCCGGCCGCGGCGGCGATCTGCCGCACGCTCACGCCGTCCACGCCGTGCCGCGCGAACAGCTCACGAGCCGCCGCCAGGATCGCCTGGCGGGTGACGGCCGCGTCACCGCGTGGGGCTCCCATCAGAACACATCCTCTCGTCGCCGGGCGGATTGTCGCGTCGCTCGTCCTAGGTTACATTCACCGCAGGGTGACCAGCAACGGAGAGGGGCACGATGGACCTTACCCGCAAGCAGTTCCTGGCAGGTACCGGCGCCGTCGCGGGCGGCCTGGTCGCAGCCGGCGCGATGGGCGCCCCGGGCTTCGGCGGCCCGGCCCAGGCAGCCGCCGCGGGGCGCGGCGACTTCCCGGTGATACCACCGACCGACCCCACGATCATGCAGGCCGCGGCCAGGATGATGCGCAACAACTGGTACATGCCGGTCGAGCCGCTGGCCGAGGACGAGATCCGCGTCTCGATCATGGGCAGCGCCTTCGTGCCGCGCGTGGCCCAGGCCGCCAACAGCGTGTTCATCGAAGTCGGCACCGGCCAGAGCTTCGTCTTCGACCTCGGCATGGGCACGCTCACCAAGTACACGGCGATGGGCGTGCCCTTCACGCGCATGGAGCACGTGTTCATCACGCACCTGCACGCCGACCACATGAGCGACCTCGTGGCGCTGTACTGCTTCGGACCGCCGCACGGCCGCGTGACGCCGCTGAACATCTACGGCCCCAGCGGCCCCCGGCTCAACGGCGCCGTGTACACCAAGGAGGGCACCAAGGCGTTCTGCGAGAGCCTGTACGCGATGTGCTCCTGGCACCGCGAGGCCATGAGCTTCCTGTACACCGACCTCAAGCCCACGGCCGACGACCCCGACCCCGGCGGCGGCTACGACATCGCAGCGCACGAGTTCGACTACCGCGGCGAGGGCAAAGACGCGGTCGCCTACCAGGACGACGACGTGACGATCACCCACTTCCCCGCCGCCCACGACCGCGACGGCTCGGTCAGCTACCGGCTCGACTTCAAGGGCCAGAGCGTGGTGTTCAGCGGCGACACCAAGCCCACCACCTGGATGCCGAAGTACGCGAGCGGAGTGGACCTCCTGATCCACGAGATGGCCCTCACGCCCAAGACCTGGGTCGAGCACCAGGCGGGGCTGTACCCCGGCGACGAGGGCTACCTCGGCAACCTCGCCGGGTCCATGGAGGTGCAGGCCAACTCGCACACGCCCGAGACCGCGTTCGGGCAGATCATGGCCAAGTGCAAGCCGCGTCTGGGCGTCATCACCCACTGCCACTTCAACCAGGACACCTTCATCCCGGCGATGGACAGGGTGCGGAAGTTCTACGACGGTCCGGTCGCCTGGGCGATCGACGGCGTGGTGTTCAACCTGCGCCCCGGCCAGGACATCAAGCAGCGCATGGCGCTCATGCCGGACTTCGCCTGGGACGTCATCGTCTCGTCGTACACCACCGACGAGGTGGAGCCGCCCAAGTACAAGGGCCCGTTCGCGCAGTTCAGCGACTTCACCATGGACCACATCCCGCCGGAGTGGAAGAAGTGGCCGGCGGACAACGCGGAATGAACTACGCAGCCGTCAACCGCGTCTGGCAGTCGGCGACGCTCTTCGTCGCCCCCCTGCTCGTCGTCCTCCTCGTCTGGTACAGGGACGACCTGAGCGTCTACCAGTGGCTCCTGTGCCTGCACCTGCCGCTGCTCATGTTCCACGAGGCCGAGGAGTACGTGCTCGCCCCGCTGAGCTTCAAGCAGTTCTTCAACCTCAAGAGCCCGTTCGGCTCGAAGACCGACCCGGACTTCCCGCTCGACGACGCCTACGTCTTCCAGGTGAACATCGTCATCGCCTACCCGGCCATCATCCTCGGTGCGATCCTGGCGAACGTCGCGCCCTGGCTCGGCTTCTCCATGATCTGGTTCGAGCTCATCATCAACAACGCGATGCACACGATCCTCTTCCAGCCCCGGAAGCCGATGTACAACCCGGGGCTCATCACCAACTCGTTCGTGCTCCTGCCGTTCGGGATGGTCACGCTGCTCGTGGCCACGGGGTTCTTCTCGTGGCTGGACTGGGCGCTCTCGATCGCCCTCGGGGTGGGACTGTCGGCGGCCCTCGGCATGAAGACCCGCGGGCGGCTGGCCCAGCTGAAGACGACGCCGGCGCAGGAGGCGGAGGCGGCCGAGCGCGCGTAGCGGCTCTCGGCCTTCAGCCCCCCTCCTGCGCCAGCGAGAACGTCGCCGCGACCGGCACGCCGCGGCGCAGGGTGTCGAGGACGACGCAGTAGCGCTCGGCGCTGCGCAACAGCCGCTCGGCGCGCTCGCCGCGCGCGTCGCCGGCGATGTTCACGCTGGTGTGCACGCGCACGGCCGAGAGGCCGACGGGGAACTCGCGGCCCATGGCCAGCGTGCCGCGCGGGTCCCAGTCGGCCTCGGCCCTGACCTCGAGGCCGCGAAGCTCGATGCCCATGTTGGCCGCGACCATGCGCACCGTGGTCTCCTGGCAGGCGGCCAGCGCGGCCAGCAGGATGTCCGCGGGGCAGGGCACGTCGCCCTCGCCGCCGACGGCGGGGTGCGCGCCGGAGCGCAGCAGGGTCGCCGGCGCGGACAGGGGGACGACCTCGACGTGGAGCGGGTCGGAGAGGTCGGAGGCGCCGCTCCACACGCGGATCGTGCGGACGGCGGGTCGGGCTCGGCCAGGTACCGCTCCTTCAGCGGCGCCTGGCGGGCGCGGACGTCCACTCGGGACTTCGCCATCGGTCACCTCCTCGCTCGACGGTCTCAGGCTTCCCCTGGAAGCCGACCGGAAACCACGAGCGGCACACCCTCCGATCCGCGCTGCATGCTCGACCATCACCTTCTGGTCGAGGGAGAGACTACGCCCGGCTCACGCATCGCCCCCCGTGCCGCGTGAGGCGGCATCCGTGGCACGACGGGAGAACCGTCACCGTCGGTCGACCGGACCAGCGCGGGGCGTGGCAGGCGCACCGGGCGGGCCGTCGCCTGCGGCTGCGGCCCGCCCGGTCGTCGTCTGCCGCGTTCTACTTGACCGTGAGCCCCGCTGAGTCCACGTTCGCCTGCGCGTTGCCGGCGAGGTCGGTGGCGGACACGAACCACTTGTACGAACCCTTCGCGAACGTGGCCTTCACCGTCGCGGTCTGCGTGGTGTTCATGGCGACGCTGGGCACGGTGATCGTCTTCACGGTCTTGCCGCCCTTCTTCGCCTTGATCGTGATGACCACGGCTGCGGAGGGGCTGAGATTCGTGGGTTCGCTGATGCGGTACTTGAGCGAGGCGTTCTTGTTGCGCTTCACGGTGACGGACTTGAGCGCGTCGGTCGCCGGCTGGGTGGTGTCGATGTTGACCGTGGCGCTGGCGGTGCCGACCCGGTTGCACCAGTCGAGGGCCTGCACCGTGACCACCACCGGCCCCTGCGTCGTCACCGGTACCGTGTAGCCGGCGCCGTCGGTCCAGACGGGCACGGTGGGCGGCGACTGGTACTGCACCTTCTGCACGCCAGACTGGGCATCGGCGGCGGTGAACGTGAGCGGCACCGCGGTGTTGTGCCAGCCGCTGTCGGCGCCGGCGATCGTCACCGTGGGATCGGTGGTCTCAGCGACCACTTGAAGCGGGAGTGCGCCGGCGCTCGGCGTGCCGGGCGGGATGGGCGGGTTCTTGACGCTCACCATGAGCGTTCCCGGCGTCGCGATGTCCGCCGCCACGAGCGGCGTCGTCAGCTGGGTCGGGTTCACGAAGCTCGTAGCCGTCTTCTCGCCGCCGCTCAGGAAGATGTGCGCCCCGGCGAGGAAGTTGCTGCCGTTGACGGTGAGCGTCACATCGTTCCGCACGTACCCCGCCCACACGGACGTGGGGCTCAGCGAGTTCACCGCCGGGGCCGCCGCGGTGATGGTGAACGTGACGGGTGCGCTCGTCGTGCCGGCCGCGACGTTCATGACCGTCACTGAGGCGGTGCCGGCCGTGGTGAGCTTGGCCGCGGGGATCACCGCCGTCAGCTGCGTAGCCGAGTTGTACGTGGTCGCGACCTCAGCGCCGTTCCAGCGCACGCTGGATCCCAGGTACAGAAAGCCGGGGGCGCGGAAGTTGGTGCCGTTCACGGTGAGGGCGAGCTCGGGAGAGCCGGCCGTCACGGTCGCCGGCTGGAGCGACGAGATGGCCGGCGGCGAGATCGAGAAGACCGCCGGCAGCGTGACGCCTGACCCGGGGATGAACAGCCACTGGTCCACATTGACGCCGTAGAGACCTTCGTAGTCGACGGTGGCCGGGAGCGCGAACGTCACGTCGATGCGGGTCGCCGTCACCACCACCACCGTGCCGGTGATCGACGAGCCGCCGAGAAGCTGCGGGACGAGCTTCACCGTGGTCACAAGGAACGGGGTCGTGGCGTCGAAGGTACCGCTCACCTGACAGGAGACCGTGGCGCCGCCCTGGCCCGACGACGGCGAGATGCCCGTCACCGTCGGGGTCGCCGCCCACGCCGCCGGCGCCACCGCCAGGGCCGCCGCCAGCGCCAGCAGCGCAAGGATCACCAGCTTGCTCTTCATGGACCCACCTCCTGATGCCGCCGCTACCCGGACCGTGCCTGTCGCCGAGAGCGCATGCCGCGCCCGGCACACGCGCCCACGCAGACACTCTACTCCCCGGGGCAAGGAGCGGTACGTGTCCGGCAGGCGCCGCGAAGACACGGGCGATGGGGGCGCCGGACGAGGCCGGTGGCCGGCGCTCAGCCGGATTGGCCGCCGAAGGCGAGCGTCGGCGCGTCGATGATCGTCGATCCGCCGTCGGCGGCGATGACGGCGCCGGTGATGATGCTCGCCTCGTCCGAGGCGAGGAAGCGGCACAGTGCGGCGATCTCGCCGGCGGTCGCCGGACGACCGAGCGGGACGTCCTTCGTCACGAGGGCGTAGGCCTCGTCCAGCGTGATGCCGTCGCGGTCCATGAGCGGCTGCATCTCCTCGTCTGCCATGGGCGTGCGCACCCAGCCGGGGCAGACGACGTTGACGCGCACGCCCTGCGGGCCGTAGTCACGGGCGAGCGAGCGGCCGAGGCCGACCAGGGCGTGCTTGGTGGTGACGTAGGGGCACACGTCGAGGCCGGCGTTGAGCCCGGCGATCGACGAGATGAGCGTCATGCTGCCGCGGCGCGCGATGAGCTGCGGCAGCGTCTCGCGCGCCACCACGAACGCCGACGTGAGGTTGGCGTCGAGCGACGCCTGCCAGGCGTGGTCGTCGACGTCGAGCGCGCTGCCGTAGATGGTCGCGCCGGCGGCCATGACGACGACGTCCAGGCCGCCGTACCGCTCCACCACGGCGGCCACGGCGGCGCGCACCCGGCCGGCGTCCGAGGCGTCGCAGGCCAGTGCCAGGCCGCCGATCTCGGCCGCTACCTCGTCCAGCGGCTCGCGGCGGCGGCCCACGACGGCGACGTGCATGCCCTCGCCGGCGAAACGGCGCGCGCAGGCCGCACCGATGCCGGTGCCGCCGCCGGTGATGAGGGCCACCTTGCCGGCCAGGCCGGCGGCCGGGACCGCCGCGCCGCCACCCGGGATCTCCGTCGCCTCATCGCCCATCGCCGCCCCCTCCTGTGCCTCCCGGCGCCGCCGCCGGCGCCCCTGCGGCTGTCATCCTAGCCCCTCGCGGCCCGATCGCGGCGGTTGGCCGGCCGCCGGCGCGGGAAGGCTCCCCAGCGGCCGGCACACCGCACACGGAGGGGACACGGTGGACGAACAGGCACTCATCGCCGACGCGACGGCGGTCATCGGCGGCGGGGACGAGATCCTCGCAGCCGGCATCTTCGGGCTCCAGGACGACTACGCCAAGCTCGCCGTGGCCGGCGTGGCCACCGGCGCGGCCACGGCGGCGCTCGACGTCACGGACCCGCTGGCGAACGCCACGGCGTTCGGGGTGGCGACCCACGAGACCCGGCGCCTCAACGCCGAGGGCCAGGGGCTCACCACGCGCATGCTCGTGGCCGTGACGGCAAGCACCATCCACATCCTCGACCGCAACGACCTCGGCCAGACCACGCGTGAGCTCCTGCGCTTCGACCGCGCGACCACGGCGGTCCAGGTCACCAAGTTCGGGCTGAGCCGGCACCTCAACCTGACGGACGCGAAGGCCGGCACGAGCATCGGGCTCACGGGCTCGGCGGCTTTCTACGTCCCGGAGACCGCCGGCGACAAGCTGGTGCTGCACCTGCTCTCGGCGCAGGAGTAGGCCGGCGCGCCTGGGCTGCGGACGGCGACGGCCGGCACAGCGACGCAGCGCCCGGCCGGCGGGCGGCGCCCGGTCAGTCGTTCTGGCGCCAGGCGCGTGCCTGCTCGGCGAGCTCCGCGAGCCGGTCGGCGACCATCCGGTTGACGGTGCCCTCCGGGTACGCGCCGTCGGCGCCGGGCTCGCCGGCCGGCACGCCGGTGAGCACCTCGATGCCCTCGTCGACGGTCGCTATCGGGTAGATGGCGAAGCGTCCGGCCGCGACCGCGTCCACCACGTCGTGCCGCAGCATGAGGTGCGGGACGTTGGCGCGCGGGATCAGCACGCCCTGCGTGCCCGTCAGCCCGCGCGCCGTGCACAGGTCGAAGAAGCCCTCGATCTTCTCGTTGACGCCGCCGATGGCCTGGACCTCGCCGCGCTGGTC
>CAIXSE010000455.1 GCA_903921965.1 uncultured Thermoleophilia bacterium
CGGACGCCGCTTCGACGCCTGGGTGCAGCTGGTGCCCGGCGGGCGGGCGCTCAAGGCCGGAGACCGGGTCCGGCTGCACCACGGCACGGCACAGTACCTCGCCCGGATCGCGCCGCTCGAGGGCAAGGAGATCACGTCCGGCGGCCGGGCCGCCGCGGTGGTGCGGCTGGACGGCGACGCCGCCGTGGAGCCGCACGACCGCTTCATCCTGCGCGCCCTCTCGCCGGCGGTCACCGTCGGCGGCGGCGAGGTGCTGGCGACCGGCCTGCGCCACTGGCACGACCGGGCGCGGCACGCCGCGTACCTGGAGGCCGCAAGGGCGGGCGACGCGCGGGCGGCGGCCGAGGCGGCCGCCGCAGACGGCGGAGCTGCCGGCGTCACCGCGGCCGCGCTCGCCGCCGCCGGCTTCACGCCGCGCGAGGCCGGCAAGGCGCTGGCCGCGGCCGTCAAGGCCGGCACGCTCGAGCCGCTGCCGGGCGCCGCCGCTCCCGCCGAGGCCGGCCGCTGGTTCGCCGCCGGCGTGCTCGCCGGCCTCGAGGACGCGCTCGTGGCCGCGGCCGCGGCGCGCGCCGAGGCGCGCCCGGAGCGGCCCTTCTCGAGCGCCGCCGAGCTCGCCCCCGTGGCGCCTCAGCTGCAGGCCGGCGAGGTCGACGCCATCCTCAAGCAGCTGGTGGCCGGCGGCCGGCTGCTCACCGGCGAAGGCGGCTACGCCCCCGCCGGCGCCGGCGTGCTGAGCGGAGCCCAGGAGGCGCTCGCCGGCGCCCTGCTCGGGCTCCTCGGCGAGACGCCGTTCACGCCGCCCACGCAGGCCACGATGGCCGAGGCGCTCGGCCGGCAGGCCAAGGAGCTGACGCAGGTCCTCGAGGTGCTCGCGCGCCGCGGCGACGTGGTGCGCGTGGACAAGGACCTGTGGTTCTCCGGCCCGGCCGTGGACGAGGCGCGGGCCGCGCTCGAAGAGATGCTCGCCGCCGCCCCGGTCACGCTGGCGGCGTTCCGCGACCGGCTGGACTGCGGGCGCCGCAACGCCCAGGCCCTCCTCGAGCTCTTCGACCGGGAGGGCCTCACCCTGCGGCGCGGCGACGAGCGCATCGCCCGCCGGCGCCGCTGAACCACGCGCGACGCCGCAGCCCGCGGACGCCCGCGGCGGCCCGCCTCACCCTTCGGAGAACGACGCCACCTGGTCGCGGCCGCGCCGCTTGGCCAGGTACATCGCCCAGTCGGCCTTGTCGAGCAGTTCTTCCCTGCGGTCGGCGTCGTCGGGGTACGCGGCCACGCCGATGCTCGCGGTGAGCGGCGTGCCGTGCGCCGCGAAGCCCGCCGCGTGGATGCGCTCGCGGATGCGCTCCGCCACCGCGAGCCCGGAGTCGTGCGGCGTCTCGAGCAGGAGCACCACGAACTCCTCGCCGCCGTACCGCCCGGCGATGTCGATGTTGCGCACCGACTGCTCGATGATGTGCGCGACCTCGCGCAGCACGCGGTCGCCGGCGCTGTGGCCGTTGGCGTCGTTGAAGTCCTTGAAGTGGTCGAGGTCGCAGAAGAGCACCGTGAGCGGGTTGCCGGTGTCGCGCGCCCGCTGGAGCTCCTCGGTGAGGCGCTCCTGCAGGTAGCGGTGGTTGTAGAGGCCGGTGAG
>CAIXSE010000456.1 GCA_903921965.1 uncultured Thermoleophilia bacterium
ATGATCTCGCGCGCCGTGCTCAGCAGGTTGGTCGGGTAGAAGTAGGCGAGGTCGGCGGTCTCGTCGGGCCAGCCCCACGTGGCGAACGGCCACAGGGCGGAGCTGAACCAGGTGTCGAGCACGTCGGTCTCGCGGCGCAGGGCCGTGCCGCCGCACTTCGGGCAGGCCTTCGGTCCGGTCTCCGCCACGACCGTCTCGCGGCAGTCGTCGCTCTCGCAGTACCACACCGGCAGCTGGTGGCCCCACCAGAGCTGGCGGCTGATGCACCAGGGGCGCAGGTTCTCCATCCAGTCGATGTAGACACGCCCCCAGCGCTCGGGCGTGAACACGACCCTGCCGTCGCGCACCACGTCGGTGGCCGGCGCCTTGAGCTCGTCCATGCGCATGAACCACTGCTCGCTGATGAGCGGCTCGATGGGCGTGCCGCAGCGGTCGCAGGTGGCCACGCTGTGCGGGTAGTCGTCGACCTTCTCGAGCACGCCGAGCTTGCGCAGGTCCTCGATGACGCGCTCGGCGGCCTCTTCGACCTCGAGCCCGGCGTACGGGCCGCCGGCCGCGGTGATGCGGCCGTCCTGGCCGATGGCCTGGACGGTCTCGAGCCCGTGGGTGCGGCCGATGTCGAAGTCGGTGAGGTCGTGCGCCGGGGTGATCTTGAGGGCGCCGGTGCCGAAGGCCGGGTCGACGCGCTCGTCGGCCACGATCTTGAGCTCGCGGCCGAGCAGCGGCAGGGTGGCCGTCTTGCCGACAGCATCCTTGTAGCGCTCGTCGTCGGGGTGCACCGCCACGGCGGTGTCGCCGAGCATGGTCTCCGGGCGGGTGGTGGCGATCGTGACCGACCCGCCCCCGTCCACCGGGTAGCGGATGTAGTTGAGCGTGCCCGGCATGTCCTTGTACGCCACCTCGAGGTCGCTGATGGCCGTGCCGCAGCGCGGGCACCAGTTCACGAGGTAGTGGTCCTTGTAGATGTAGCCCTTCTCGTAGAGGGCGACGAAGACCCGCGTGACCGCGCGCACGTAGCCTTCGTCGAAGGTGAAGCGCTCGCGCTCGTAGTCGCACGAGCAGCCCAGGCTCTTGAGCTGGCGGATGATGTTGCCCCCGTACTCCTTGCGCCAGGCCCAGACGCGCTTCGCGAACTCCTCGCGGCCCAGGTCCTCCTTGGTGAGCCCCTCGGTGCGCAGCAGCTTCTCGACCACGTTCTGCGTGGCGATGCCGGCGTGGTCGGTGCCCACGAGCCAGCAGGCGTTCTCGCCGAGCATGCGGTGGTAGCGCGTGAGGACGTCCTGGATGGTGCCGTTGAGGGCGTGGCCCATGTGCAGGTTGCCGGTGACGTTGGGCGGCGGGATGACGATGGAGTACGGCGTGCGGGCCGGGTCGGGCTCGGCGTGGAACAGGTCTTCGCCGAGCCACTCCTCCATCCACCGGGCCTCGACGGCGGCCGGCTCGAAGCGCGTGGTCTCGCGGAGGTACTCGGGACCGCGCGGCGGAGAGGCGGAAGCCTCGCCGGCCGGCGGCGTGACGTTGTCGCGGTGGTCGCTCATGGGGGCCTCGGCGGTCTGGTGACGCGGGCGCCGCGCGCCCGCCAGTCAAGGCCGCGCGCCGGAGGCGGCTCGCGGCCACGCGCCAGTATACCGGGATGAGGCCGCGACTGCCGAGAGCACGCGGCGCGGCCGGGCGGCTGCCGGCGGTCCGCCCCGGACGGGCCGTGGGCGGCGGCCACCGGCGCCACCCTCCCGCACGGTGTACACTGCCTCGCACACTGCACGCCGGGTCGGCATGCCCGGCAGGCCGAACGACCGAGGTGAGTCTGTGGAGACGTGGGAGACCGGCGAGGCCGGACGGCACTTCGAGACGGTGTTCGACGGCACCATGCGCGGCGACTGGCAGCTCATCGGGCGGGAAGGCCGTGTCGAAGCCGTCCTCGCCGAGGTGAGCGAGCTCACCGACCTGCTGGGCGGGTCGTACCCGTTCCGCCCCACGGCGACCGCCGGCGCGGACGGCGGCACCGAGCTCTGGCTCCCCGAGCTCGGTCTGCACACGTCCGGTCCGACGCTGGAGGCGGCGCGCGCCGACCTCGCCGACGCGATGCTGCGCTTCGCGCAGGCGTGGGCCGAGCAGGCCGCGGCGCTCTCGGGCAGGATCGTCTCGAACGGCTACGCGCGCCGCATCCTGCTGGCCGGCGACCGCGACCGGGTGCTGGCGATGATCGACCGCGACGCCGCGCGCGAGGCCGTGCCCACACGCGCCACCCACGTGTGGACCGAGGCCGACCCCGACAAACCCCGCCGCTGGATGGGGCCGCGCGACCGCCTCGAGAAGCTGCACGAAGCCCAGGCCGGGCGCGACGGCGCGGCGGACGAGCAGGCCGACTGACGCCTCACGCCCCGGCGGGACGGCGGCTGTCGCCCCACCGCCCGCAACGTGCCCGGAACACCCGAGGGGCGGCGGCGCGCAGCGCGCGCCGCCGCCCCTCGTGACATCGTCACAGGTGCGGCCGGAGGCCCGGACGTCACGCCTCGGCCGGGGCGTCCTCCTCGGGCGGCAGCTCGCCGCCGCTGGCCTCGATGGCGCACACCTGGCAGAACTCGTCTGAGCCTTCGATCGTGGTGCCGCACGCCGAGCAGGTCACCTCGAGCTTCCCTGTGGCTGCGTCCACGCCCGGTTCCTCGGTGGACCCAGGCGTCTGATGGTTGTGCTCTTCACCCATGGTGCCGCGCTCCTCACGACAAGATGACAGGACCCTCAGCCGGGATGGTACCCGCGCCGCCGCGAAGCCTATCAGCGACGGGCCAGCACGTGGGGCAGGGCCTGCGTGAACTCCGTGACGTAGACGAGCTCCAAGCTGCCGACGACCTCGGCCGGGAGCTCGGCGACGGTGCCCCGGTTGGCATCGGGAAGGACGACCGTACGCACCCCGGAACGGCCGGCCGCGAGGAGCTTCTCCTTGAGGCCGCCGATACGCAGGATGCGCCCGCTCAGCGTGATCTCCCCCGTCATCGCCACCCGCGGTCGCACGCGCACGCCGGTGAGCGCGGAGAGCATCGCGACGGCGAGCGCCATGCCGGCGGACGGGCCGTCCTTCGGGACCGCGCCCTCCGGCACGTGCACGCGCACGTCCTGCGAGCCCAGGTCCAGCCCTTCTCCCGTCATGTACGGGGAGCGCCTGAGCAGCGGCTGCAGGGCCGCGTCGCGCTCGACGTTGCCGAGCAGATACCCCCACGCGGCGGATGCCGACTCCTGCATGACATCGCCGAGCTGGCCGGTGAGCACCAGTTCGCCGCGGCCCCGTGCCACCGTGGCCTCGACCACGAGCACCTCGCCGCCGTCGGACGTGTAGGCGAGGCCGAGGCTCTCGCCCACACGCGAGGCGCGGCGAAGCTCCGCCTCGAGCCAGTGCGCCTCTCCCAGGTAGGGACGGAGGTCGTCGGCGCCGACCTCGAGGGGGAAGGCGACACCCTCTTCGAGGTGCTTGCGCGCCGCCTTGCGGTCGATGCGCCGCAGGGCCCGCTCGAGCTCGCGCACGCCCGCCTCGCGCGTGTACCCGCGCACGATGGCCTGCAGGGCGCCGCGGCCGAAGCGCACGTCGCCGCGGCGCAGGCCGGTGTCGCGCGCCACGCGGGGCACGAGGTGCCGGCGCGCGATGGCGAGCTTCTCGGCGAGCGTGTAGCCGCTGAGGTGGATGACCTCGAGGCGGTCGTACAGGGTGCCGGGCACGGCGTCGATGTCGTTGGCCGTGGCGATGAAGAAGACGCGGCTGAGGTCGTACTCGCACTCGAGGTAGTTGTCCCTGAAGCTGGTGTTGTGGGCAGGGTCCAGGACCTCCATGAGCGCCGCGGCCGGGTTACCCCGCCAGTCGCTGTCGAGCTTGTCGATCTCGTCGAGCAGCATCACCGGGTTGTCGACGCCGGCCTTGACCAGCCCGTCTATGATGCGGCCGGGCATCGCCCCGACGTAGGTGCGGCGGTGCCCGCGGATCTCGGCCTCGTCGCGCACGCCGCCGAGGGCGACGCGCACGAAAGGCCGGCCGAGCGCGTCGGCGATGCTCTGCGCCACGCTGCTCTTGCCGGTGCCCGGCGGGCCGGCCAGACAGAGGATGGTGGCCGGCTGATCGGGAGGCGACGCCGCGCCGCCGGCAAGGCGCCCAGCGTCGGCGCGCATGCGCACCACCGCGAGGTACTCGAGGATGCGGTCCTTGACGTCCTTGAGACCGTAGTGCGTGCGCTCGAGGTGCCTGGCCACGGCCGCCACGTCCACCTGGGCGGGCGCGAGCTTGCCCCAGGGGAGCTCGCCCAGCGTGTCGAGCAGCCCGCGGATCACCGCCACCTCGGGGCTCATCGGCGAGGCCTGCTTGAGCTTGCGCAGCTCGCGCTCCACAAGGGCGCGCGCGGCCGTGGAGAGGTCCGCCTCGTCGACGAGCTGGTGGTACCGAGCCAGGTCGTCGTCGGCGACGTCCCCACCCTCCTCGATCTCGTCGCGGATGACGCGGAGCTTCTCGTGGAGCAGCAGCTGGCGCTGGGCGTCCTCGATGCGCTGCTGCACCTTGCTCATGATCTCGTGCTCGAGGGCGAGCACGGCGTTCTCCTCGGCCAGCGCTTCGAGCAGCGCCAGGAGGCGCTCCTGCGTGGACTCCGTCTCCAGGAGCGCCTGCTTGTCGGCGGCGCCGATCAGCAGATGCGCCGCGACGACGTCGGCCACCTCCTCGGCGTCCTCGACCTGGCCGGCCACGTACTGCACCTCGTCGGCCAGCTGCGGGTTGAGCTGCACGTAGGTGGCGAATTCGGCGGCGACGCGACGCGCGAGCGCGCGGGTGCGCGCCAGGTCGCGGTCGCGCGGTGTGAGCTGGTCGGCCTCCACCAGGAGGCACGGTGACGTGCCCGTGAAGCGCGTGACGCGCACCCGCTCCAGACCCTCCACGAGCGCCTTGACGGTGCCGTCGGGCAGCTTCACCAGCTGGAGCACCTTGACCCGGGTGCCGACCTCGGCGAGATCGTCCACGCCGGGACGCTCGACCGACGAGTCGCGCTGCGCGCACAGGACGAGCGAGCCGTCGGCGGTCGCGGCGGCCTCGATCGCGACGATCGACTTGGGACGCCCCACAAAGAGCGGAGCGACCATCTTGGGGAAGACGACGAGCTCCCGCGTGGGCAGGAGCGGGAGAGGCCGGCCGGCCTCGTCATCGGAGGCCGGCGCGCCGTCCGGGGAGCTGCCCTCGAGGGCATCCTTGGGGGACTTCGCGGTGCGGCGCGGCCGGCGTGCCCTCGCCGGGCCGTCGGGAAGAGAAGCCGCGCCCTCTTCTTCGGGCCCGGCGTCTCCCGCCTCAGGCGGATTCCGCGTCACGCTCCGGAGCCGCCTTCTCGGCGACCGTGACGAGCGTCGGGTCGATGCCCTTCTCGATGCTCTCGCGGGTGATGACGCACTTCGTGACGTCGCGCCGCGAGGGCAGGTCGAACATGACGCCCATCAGCGACTCCTCGATGATGGACCGCAGGCCGCGCGCGCCGGTGCCGCGGTCGAGGGCCTTCGCCGAGATGGCGCCGAGCGCCTCGTCGGCGAACACCAGCTCGATGCCGTCCAGCTGGAAGAACTTGGCATACTGCTTGGTGAGCGCGTTGCGCGGCTCGGTGAGGATGCGGCGCAGGTCGTCCTCGTCGAGGTTGTGCACCGCGGAGACCACGGGCAGACGGCCGATGAACTCGGGGATGAGCCCGAAGTTGAGCAGGTCCTCGGGCAGCGCGTGCGTGAAGATGGTGCCGGGGTCCTTCTCGGCCTTGCTCGCGATGTCGGCCATGAAGCCCACGCCCTGCCGGCCCATGCGCCGTTCGATGATCTTCTCGAGCCCCGCGAACGCGCCGCCGCAGACGAACAGCACGTTCGTCGTGTCGATGGTGAGGAACTCCTGGTGGGGGTGCTTGCGTCCGCCCTGCGGCGGCACGCTGGCCACGGTGCCCTCGAGGATCTTGAGGAGGGCCTGCTGCACGCCCTCGCCCGACACGTCGCGGGTGATGGACGGGTTGTCGGCCTTGCGCGCGATCTTGTCGATCTCGTCGATGTAGATGATGCCGGTCTCGGCGCGCTTGACGTCGAAATCGGCCGCCTGGATCAGCTTGAGCAGGATGTTCTCGACGTCCTCGCCCACGTAGCCGGCCTCGGTGAGGGCCGTGGCGTCGGCGATGGCGAAGGGGACGTTGAGGATGCGCGCCAGCGTCTGCGCCAGCAGGGTCTTGCCGCAGCCGGTGGGGCCGAGCAGCAGGATGTTGCTCTTCTGCA
>CAIXSE010000457.1 GCA_903921965.1 uncultured Thermoleophilia bacterium
GGCGCTGCACATCGGCAACTGCCGGGACGCCGGCGGCGCCTTCGCGCCGCTCTTCCCGGCGCACGAGTCGCAGCTGTTCCGCATCCCCGACGAGGTGCCGTACGAGCAGGCGGTGATCGCCGACCCCTTCTCGGTGAGCCTCCACGCCGTGCTCAAGGCGCCGCCGGCGCCCGGCGAGAAGGCACTCGTGTACGGCTGCGGCACGCTGGGCCTGGCGGCGGTCGCCTTCTTGCGCGCCGCCTTCCCCGAGACGGACGTCGTGGCGGTGGCGAAGTACCCGTTCCAGCGCGAGCTGGCGAAGCGGCTGGGCGCGCGCTGGGTCCTGCCGTCCGGGTCCACCAAGGACCTCGTCGCGGAGGTCTCACGCATCACCGGCGAGCCGCCCATCAGGCCGCGCTTCGGCTCGCCGTGGCTGCACGGCGGCGTGGACGTCGTCTACGACAGCGTGGGCTCGGCGAGCACCCTCGCCGCGGGCCTGCGCGTGGCGCGCCCGCTCGCGCGCATCGTGATCACCGGCGTGAGCAAACCGAAGCGCTTCGAGTGGACGCCGCAGTACTTCAAGGAGATCGAGCTGGTCGGCTCCAACGCCTTCGGGGTCGAGGAGCTCGAGGGGCAGCGCAAGCACGCCTTCGAGATCTACTTCGACCTGCTGGCCTCCGGCCGCCTGCGGATGCCCTCGCTGGTCACGCACCGCTTCGCCCTCGACGACTACCGCGCGGCGCTGCTCACCGCGCACCAGAAGGGCCGCAACCGCGCCGTGAAGGTGGTGTTCCGGTTCCCCGGGGCGGAGGGGTAGGGACGGAGCGGCGCCGGCTGGCGCGCGGGCCGCGAGCGCGCGGCCGCAGGCGCGCACGCGCGGGCGCCCGCTGCTGACAAACGCCGTCTCGTGTGTGACCATCGGACCATGCCGAAGGTCGTGATCGCCAGAGCGTCGCGCGTCGACCCGGAGGGGCGCACCGAGTGCCTCGACCGCGCCCTCGAGAGCGCCGGCTTCTTCGGCCTCCTCGCCGCGCTGCCGGCCTCCACGCCCATCGCGATCAAGGCCAACATCGGGCCCGCGTCCCAGTGCGGCTACCACTACTTCACCGACCCTGTGCTGGTGGACCACCTCTGGGACCGCATCGAGGCGGCGGGGTTCCCCGACATCGCCATCGTGGAGAGCGAGACCACGACCAGCGCGGGGTTCGCCAACGCCACCCCCGACGTCATGGCGCCCGGCCTGGGCTACCGCCACCCCGTCACCAACCTCACCGCCGAGGAGACGCGCACCGTGCGGTTCCACGGCTGCGACCTCACCCTGTCGGAGCGGCTGTTCGGCAGCTTCACCGTCAGCTTCGCCAAGGGCAAGAACCACGACCTCATGTGGTTCACGGGCGCCCTGAAGAACATGTACGGGGCCATCCCCATGGACAAGTACCAGTCCTTCCACCACCGCAGGTCGGGGCTCGACGTGGCCGGCGCCATCGTGGCCGTGAACCTGCTGCAGACGCCGCGGTTCGCGATCGTCGACTGGATCGACGGCGTCGACGGCGGCGAGGTCTGCTACTTCCCGAAGAAGCTGGGCGAGGAGGAGCTGAGCCGGGTGCACGCGCACCCGCGGCGCATCCTGGCCGGGGAAGACGCCCTGGCGGTGGACGAAGTCCTGTGCCGCAAGATGGGCTACGACACCGGTCGCGTGCCCATGCTCGTCAGGATGCGCGCCGAGCTGGCCGGGCGCCGCGCCGGCGGCCACGCGGAGAAGCGCGGCGCCCGCGACTACGAGGTCGTCGGCGATACCGTCGCCCCTCTCCCCGAGTGGCGGCGACTGCCGCGCACGACGCACTGGAAGGCGAGCCTGCAGGACCGCATCCCGTTCATCTCCAACAAGGTGATCGGGGCGAGCATCCGCAAGTACCACTTCGACGAGGAGCTGTTCGAGAAGGACGCCCCGCGTTGAGGGGAACGGCGCCGCCGTGAGCCGGCCCAGGCTCGGGTGCGCCGGCTGGACGGTCGTCACCGTCCTGGCGGTGATCGTGACGATCGTCGTCGTGTCCGCCGTGATCGTGCCGTCGCAGCGCAAGTGGTACGCGATCGACGAGGTGCGCATCCGCGACGCGGTGCTGCGCGACGGCACGCTCGTCTCGGCGGAGCGCTTCAGCTACACGTTCCACGGTCGCTACACGCGCGTGTACCGCGACATCCCGTGGGACGGGCACGAGATCACCGTCACCGGCGTGACCGGGCCGGACGGGAGGCCGCTCAGGCGCCTGCCGTCCGGCTGGACGCCGGCGTCGGGGCCGCCGCGCGAGGCCGCGCCGGGCGCCGACCCCACGCCGTCGCCGTGGACCTCGATCGCGCCGGAGCTGCGGCCGGCCGGCTACTACCGCGTGACCGAGGCGAGCGCCGACTGGCTCGGCACCGTCACGCGGATCGAGGCGTTCGCGGTGCTCGACGACACGACGGCCGACTTCACCTTCGAGTGGCGCGCGGACGGCGCGGCCATCCGCTGGCAGGACACCGGCGAGCTGCAGTGGCAGCTCGTCGGGCGTGGCTGGGAGGTCCCCATCGGCAGGGTCAGGGCGGCGGTCACCCTGCCGCGGCCGGTGCCCCGCGACAAAGTGCGGGCGTGGGGCCACGGGCCGCTCAACGGCGAGCTCCACGTGCTGGACGACGGCACCGTCACGCTCGCCGTGGACGACCTGGCGCCGCGCACGTTCGTCGAGGTGCACGAGCTCTTCCCGCCCCGCCTGCTCTCGCAGGCGGAGGAGATCCCGTTCGACGTCACCGGGCGCATCCTGCGCTCCGAGGCGCGGGACGCGGCGCGGGCCAACGCGCAACGCGAGGCCGCCCGCGCCGTGGTCGCCCGCGACGAGCGCGACCGGCGCATCGCGCGACTGGTCACCGCGGTCGCCGCGCTGGCCGCCCTGCTCGCGTGGCTCGTCATCTGGGTGCGGAACGGGCGCGAGTACCGGCCGCGGTTCCGCGAGAAGTACCTGCGCGAGCCGCCCGCCGGCCTGCCGCCGGCCCTCGTCGGCCTGCTCTGGCGCATGGGACGCACGGTCAACGACCGCGACCTGACGGCGACGCTGCTGGACCTCGCCGCCAAGGGCGTGGTGCGGATCGAGGCGGTGCCGCCGGACGCGGCCTCCCCGAAGCGGAAGGCCGCCGCGAAAGGTCCGGACCTGCGCCTCACGCTGCAGGTCGAGGGTGTCGACGCCGTCGACGAGCTCACCGAGCCGCTCATCGACCTCCTGTTCGGTGACATCGCCGAGCGCGATTCCCTGACGCTCAGCGAGCTCCCGCGCTGGGCCAAACGCCATCCGGGCAAGTTCCGCCGCGGTCTCGAGAAGTGGCGCGGCGGGGTCGAGCGGCGAGCCGGAGAGCTCGGCTTCCTGGAGAAGGGCGGCGGCAGGCACGTGGCGCAGGCCGCCGCCGCGGCGGTCGCGGCGGCCGTGACGGCCCTCGCCATGTCGGTGTGGGGCGACGACCCCTGGCTGCTCGTGCCCGTCGCCCTGCTCGCGCTGCTCGCCTGCTTCTCGGCCGTCATGCGCCGGCGCTCGCGCGAGGCGGCCGAGCTGGTCGCGCGGTACGCCGCCCTGTATCGCTACCTGCGCGACTTCGGCCGCCTGCAGGAGAAGCCGCCGGAGGCCGTCGTGCTCTGGGAGCAGTACCTGGTGTACGCCGTCGTGTTCGGCATCGCCGAGAAGGTGCTGAAGCAGATGAAGGTGACGGTGCCCGAGGTGCTCGAAGACGCCTCGCTCCAGCAGACGTTCTGGTTCACGTCACCGACGAGTGCGGCGTCCTTCGGCAGCGCCTTCGAGGCCGTGTCGTCGTTCTCCGCCGGCCTCACCGCCGCCGTCATCGCCGCCTCGCCGCAGACGTCCGGCAGCGGCTCGACGAGCTCGAGCTCCTCGTCGAGCGGGTTCTCCTCCGGCGGAGGGGGCGGCGGCGGAGGCGGCGGCGGCGGCGCTGATTGACCGACGTAGCGGGGTCAACGAGGGGTGCGCCGGAGGGGCACCCCTCACTGACCGACGTAGCGGGGTCAACGAGGGGTGCGCCGGAGGGGCACCCCTCACTGACCGACGCAGCCGGGTCGACGAGGGGTGCGCCGGAGGGGCACCCCTCACTGACCGACGTAGCGGGGTCAACGAGGGGTGCGCCGGAGGGGCACCCCTCACTGACCGACGCAGCCGGGTCAACGAGGGGTGCGCCGGAGGGGCACCCCTCACTGACCGACGCAGCCGGGTCGACGAGGGGTGCGCCGCGCCGCATGCCTCACGCCGCCCGCGCGAACGGCTCGTCGATGGCGACGTGCGACGGATGCTCGGGGTCGTAGCGCACGGTGACCGAAGCTCCCGGCCGCAAGACGCACTCCACCACCGGACTGACGAACTGGGTGGTCCGCGCCTGGTAGGGGGGCCGGTCGCGAAGCCTGACCTCGAGATCGCAGACGACCTGGTGGCGAGCGCCCTCGCGCGCCCACCTCACGGCGCCGGTCTCCTTCATGCGCACCACGGTCGCTCCAGTGACCGTACCGTGCGCCAGCACCTTCCGCACGCCTCGCTCGGGCACGAAGGTGATGGCGAGCGCCGACGCGACCACGAAGGCGACCGAGACCACGATGGACGTGACGATCGCGCCCGTACCTCCGCCGATGGTCGCCGGCCACACCGCGTCCTCGCTCCACCCCGCCGCGTGACCGAGCCAGTAGCCCACCCAGCCGCCGACGATGCCGCACAGCACGATGATGGTGATGTTCACTGCCTTGAGCATGCTCCCCCCTCTCCCCGGCCCGTCCGGACCACGACGCCGTGCCGGACACCACCTGCGTTCCTCTTTCCCCGTGAGACGCGTCGGCCGGCGTTGCCGCCGGCCCGGCTGCGCCCCGTGCACCGGCACCCCCGTACGCGGAAGCGCCGCGGGTGGCCCTTCCGGCCGCCCGCGGCGCTCGTCCCGTCCTGCTCCCGGCTACGCCGCCCTGGTCGCCGCGTAGGAGCGGTTCTCGACCTCCTCTGCCCATGCGATCCGCGGCTCGGAGACGACCCCGCCGCGCTCCATCGCCTCGCGAAGCGACGGGTCCGCGGCGAACTCCTCGGCGCGCTCGCGAGACGGCCAGCGAGTGATCGCCGTCACGTCGTTCCCGCCCTCGCCGCTGCGGTAGAGGGTGTGACCCTGGCTGCCGTACCTGGCCCGCACGGCCTCGTGGTCGTCGAAGACGCGCTTCCACGCGTCGAAGTCACGTACCGTGTGCTGGATGATGAGTTCCATCGCTCCACCTCTCCTGTGGCGGGACGCCGCCCGCACCGCGGGCCCGCCGCGCCACCGCCATGGCGAAAGGTTGCCCCTATGTCTACAGGAAAAACCTCGCTTGCCGTTCTGCGGTGCCGCCGCGGACGTGTGCGCTCGGGCAGACCTGCCGTCAGCTCGAGATGGCCACAACGTGCCGGACGAAGCGCGGGGTCGCGGCCTCGTCCACGAGGAAGTGGGCGAGACATGCGCGCGGCAGCGGGTGGTCGTGGTCGAAGTCCATGTCGGCCTGCACGCGATAGCCGGGGCGAAACGGGTCCTCGGTGAGCTGCGGCGGACGGACGACCGTCCAGTCCAGCCCGCTCTCCTCGAGCAGACGCTCCATCACACGCATGTCCTCGTACGCCGGTTCGAGGAAGAACGGGCGGACGACGAGCTTGTACAGCACAGGCGCACCTTTGCGCGGGCCCACGCCCGCGGACGAGACGGCGATGATGCGCCGGCGGCCTGTGCGCTCCATCGCGCCAAGTACGTTCTCGGTCCCGATGGAGTACAACTTCGTCCCCTCCCGCGCGACCATCGGGTTCGACACGCCGACGCAATCGACGATCGCGCCGGCGCCTCTGAAGGCCGGGTCGAGCGAGTCGGGCTCCATGACGTCGGCGGCGATCTTCTGCAGGCGCGGGTGCTCCAGTTCCACGCGCTCGGGGTGCCGCGCCGCGGCCACCACATCGTGACCCGTGTCGAGCCCCCGCTCCACGACCGCGCGGCCCGTACCCCCCGTCGCCCCGAGCACCACGAGTCTCATCGCCCACCTCCATCGCCGGTGTGGCGCCGCGCGCCCGCGGCCCGTCCACGACCGCATCGGCCCTCGACGGCCGTATCTTGAGCCTCGGCGCCGGGTGGTGCGCCACCCGGCGCCGCCGGAGGCACGCTCCCGGCCGCGCGCCCGGCTTGAGCCTCGCGCGCGCCCGCCGTACCCTTGTGCACAAGGGGAAGGCGGCCGGCCGGGGCACAGGCGCGCCGCGAGCAACCGGTGGCCCTCGCGGGCCACGGCCGGGAGTGCGTGTGGAGCGCACCGACAGGGGGAGCTGATCGCATGAAACGTACCGTCGTCCTCGTCGTCCTCACGGCGGTGCTGCTGGCACTGCTCGCCGTGCCGCTGGCGACCCACGCCTCGTCGTCGGCGACGCCGATGCCGTACACCTCGCCGGAGCCGGTCTCGTCGGCTGCGCCCGGGGCGTCGTCCGCCGGCAAGGTCATCTACCGCCTCGGCACCACCGAGGTCTACGACGGCTTCAACCCGTTCGCCAACTGGAGCGGGTCCACGTGGGACGTGTTCCGCAACTGCTACAACTTCCTCACCTGGTACGACCAGGACTACAAGGTCGCGCCCGACTTCGCCAGCTCGTGGACCGTGTCGCCCGACGGCAAGGAGTGGACCTTCACCACCCGCTCCGACATGAAGTGGAGCGACGGCGTGCCCATGACGGCGCACGACGCCGCCTTCACCTACAACTGGATCCTCAGGACCGAGCAGTGGGCCTACATCCAGTACCTGGACGGCGTGCAGAAGGTCGAGGCGCCGGACGACACCACCCTGGTCATCACCTGCGACAAGCCGAGCGCCGGCATGCTCGCCCTCTACATCCCCATCCTGCCCGAGCACGTCTGGAGCAAGGTGAAGGACAAGGACATGGAGAACGTCACCGGCCTCCCGCTGGTGGGCTCCGGTCCGTACCGCCTCGGCGACGTCAAGAAGGACAAGTGGATCCAGATGCTCCCCAACCCGGACTACCCGGAGGAGCTCGGCGGTCCGCCGAAGGTCGACGAGTTCTGGTACGTGTTCTCGCAGAACGCCGACTCCATGGTGGAGGACTTCAAGTCGGGCGTGCTCGACGGCATCATGGGGTTCCCCGCCTCCTACTACAACGTGCTCAAGCAGATCCCGGGCACGTCGGTGGCCAAGTCGCCGGCCATCGGCTTCCACGAACTGGGCTTCAACGTGTGGGACGA
>CAIXSE010000458.1 GCA_903921965.1 uncultured Thermoleophilia bacterium
CGCAGCTGGTCATCGACGACGAGATCGCGCGCATGGTCAAGCAGGTGGTCGGCGGCGTGAAGGTCAGCGACGAGACGCTGGCGGTGGACGACATCGCGAGCGTCGGGTCGTTCGGCGACTTCCTGAGCCTGGACGCGACCATGGCGCACATGCGCGAGCAGTCGCAGCCGAAGCTCATGGACCGGCGCGTGCGCGAGGAGTGGGAGGAAGCGGGCAGTCCGGGCGCCTACGACAGGGCACTGACGAAGGCCCGGGACATCCTCGAGAACCACGAGCCGGAGCCGCTGCCGGCGGACGTGCAGCAGCGGATCCGCGACATCGTCGACCGCGAGGACAGGGCGGCCGGGCACTGACGCGCGGCGCGCCTGCGGGGTAGCGGCGGGCGCGACCGGTGCGAGCGAGAGGCCGGCTGCCCTGCGGCGGCCGGCGCGGCGGGACGACGGCCCGGGTGGCGGCGCAGGTGCGCCACTGCCCGGGCCGTCCGCGTGTCACCTGCCCTCGAGCACCCAGTCCTTCGAGGCGGCGAGGCGCACCTTGAGCGTGTAGCCGGTGCCGTTCACCGTGTAGGCGAAGTCGCCGTTGCCGGCGCCTTGCGCCATCGGCGCCTTCGTCCACGGGTTCTGCGGCCAGATGACGACGCCGGGCTGCAGGCCTGCGGCGCCGGTGGCGGCCAGGTCGGCCGCGGCCGGCGGCGCGCCGCCGTGGCTGGCCCTCCACGCCTCGACGTACGTCTGGAGGAGCGCGAGCCCGGCCTTGCCGGCCTCGTCGCGCTCGGTCTTGAGCCAGGCGGGGACGCCGCCGCCGAGCTTGTAGTTGCCCGTGGACAGGTGGCCGACGAGGGTGTACCCCGTGCCGTCGGCCCTGAGCTTGTACGTGTACGTGCCGCGCGTCGTGCCCGGCGCCATCGTCTTGCCGGTCCACGGGTTGCCCGGCCACACCGGGGCGTCGAGGGCGCCGCCCCGCCGCACGTCGTCGACGGCGGGGTACGTGAAGCCGTTCGCCTGGGCCTGCGTGTCGATGTAGCCGCGCAGCAGCAGGACGTTCATCTGGACCTGCTTGTCGACGAAGCTGGGGGCGGCGGCGGCGCGCTGCGGCAGCGCCGCCGCGACGCCGGCGGCCAGGGCGATCGCGGCCAGGGCCGCGAGTGGCAGAAGGGCACGTCTGGGCATGGTGGCCTCCACGGGGTGGTCTCCGGGTGTGCAGCCAGTGTGGCCGGGGCGGTCGCGGCCGGTCAACCGGGCGGTGCGTGGACCTGTTCGCCTGGGCACCGGCGCGCGGGCCGCCGCACCTCCCGGTGCTCGCGCCTGCTACGATGCGCCCATGGAACCCCGCATCCCCACCCGCATGGGCGACGGCTTCCTCGTGGAGCTGACCCGCAGCGAGCTGCGCGCCGACATCGAGCACGCCACGACCGAGGCGGCGCGCAAGGCCAAGGCCGAGCCGCTCACCGCCGACGAGCAGGAGCACCTGCTCGACATCTACGCCTCGCGCGCGGCGTTCACCGCCGTCGACATCGGCGACCAGGTCGTGCTCAGCTGCGACGGCGGCGGCAGCAAGATGACCGGCACCGACCTGCTCGACCTCCTCGAGAGCGAGCAGCGCCTGGGCCAGGACATCCTCGAGCTCTGGCACATCGAGTACAGCTACAAGGCGATCAAGACCATCCTGCCGTTCCAGCAGCAGGTGATGCAGAACGTGCAGCTGATGCTGACGGCGCCGGTGCAGTACGGGGCGCAGCCCAACCTCGCCTTCTACAGCCGGCCCGACGGGCCCTGCGAGAACTGGTTCGAGCTGCTGCCGCGCGGCGACGTGGCCGGGGCGCGCGCGGCCGTCGAAGAGGCGATGGAGTACGCCACGCAGGACTTCGTGTACGTGGCGGACGGCATGATCGAGGCCGGCGCCGACGGCGTGGACTTCGACACCACCGGCGGGGCCGGCGACGCCGACCTCTACAGCACGCTCCGTGCCGTGAAACACGTGCGCGAGCGCTTCCCCGAGGCCGGGGTGGAGCTCGGCATGGCCGGCGAGTTCGTGATCGGCGTGCACGGCAAGCTCGAGTGGGGCGGGCGCCGCCTCGCCGGCCTCTGGCCGAAGGGGCAGCTCGAGGTCGCGCAGGACGCCGGCGCGACGATCTTCGGACCGGCCGTGAACATCCGTACCGGCCGGTCCTGCTGCTGGAACACGGCCTACTCCCTCACCGTGATCAAGCCGTGCATGGAGGTGGCCCGCATCCCCGTCCACGTGAACGTGGGCGAGGGGGTCTGCGGCGTGCCGGTGAACGGCTACCCGCCCGAAGACGCTTCGTCGCGGGCCGCCAAGGCGCACGTCGAGATCCTCGGCTGCGACGGCTTGTAGGTGGGATCGGGTGACTCCAGAGGCATGGACGTCACCCACGCGCTCGCCGCGGGTATGGGAGGAATGCGCACGGCCGGAGATCTGGTCGCGCGCCTGCAGATGGCCCGCGGGATGCGCCTGCCGCAGGCGAAGCGCTTCGTCGCCGACAAGCTCGGGTGCTCGATCCGCGACCTCGGCGACAGCTACGCGATGGAGCAGCTCCGCGGCGAGCTGGGGCTGGGCCGCATCCTCGACCACTCCAACCTGCACCCCGGCAAGCCGAACGCGCTGGCGGCGAAGTTCCGCATCGCCGAGCTGCTCGGGCTGCGGATCAACTCGGTGGAGCGCTTCAGGGAGCTGGCGGGGCTGACGTGACGGCGGCGCGCTGAGCCGAGCGCATGGCCGCGCCGGCGGCCAGCGAGGCCAGGCCGACGGGCACCAGCAGGATCCCCGTGAGCAGGGTGAGGTACAGGCCGAGGCCCGGCCGGTACAGGTTGATCATGGAGTCCGCCGCCGCGACCGACTCCACGGCGTAGACCGCCCCGGCCGCCACGACCACCAGGCTGGGGGCGATGGTGATGCGCCGCGGCCCGAGCACGATGAGGGCGCCGGCGGCGCCGACGGCCGCGAGCGCGGCCACGAGCACCGGCGGTCCCCACTGCGTCTGCAGCGCGCCGACCACTTCCGGCGGCTTGGTGAGGCTGAAGTTGACGAACTCCCTGGTGTAGTCGTTCGCCCAGGGGAGGAAGAGCGCCACGAGGCCCAGCGCGCCGCCGGCGATCATCAGCACGGCGTAGCCGATCCAGTCGGCCCGTGTGAAGCGGTGTCTGCGGAGTGCGAGCTTCATCGTCCCGGAGTCGTCATACCGCGAGCCCGGCCCGTGCGAAACGCGGGCCGGGTCCGATGATTGCAGGATGACTGCTGCGCGACCGATAGTCCACCTGACGACCCAGGGGAGGACGACGATGAGACACTCCACGTTCGTGCTGGCCGCCGCGCTGGCGGCCCTCGCTCTCGCGGCGGCACTCGCGGCCTGCGGCTCCAAGGACATCCAGACGCCCACGGGGACCATCGACATCGCCAGGGACCAGGCGGCCAAGGCCGAGATCATGATGGTGAAGACGGGCGTCACGGCCTACGTGCAGCTGAACGGCCTGGCGCCGGCTGCCGCGGACCAGGCCACCCTCGGCAGCTTCGTGCAGCCGTGGCCCGAGAACCCGTGGACCAAGGCGCCGATGAAGCCGGGCAAGGAGCCGGGCGACATCGTGTACGCGCCCGGCGCGGGGACCGCGTACACGCTGGGTGTCGTGGTGTCGGACGGGACGGTGTACAACGCTCCGTGAGCGGGCCGGGCGCTCGTGAGCGCCCCGGGTCGTTCCTCGCCCGGCTGGGACGCACCCGGCACCGGCGGCATCCGCTCCCGGCCGTGCTCGTCTGCGCGGCGGAGCGCCCCGGCCCGCCGCCGGCCGCGGACCTCACGCGCCGATGAGGCGTTTCACGTAGACGGCGCGCCTGCTCGGGCGCCCGCTGGCCAGCTCCGCTTCGTCGGCGCTGCCCATCGCCCGCAGCGCCGCGTTCACGCCCAGCCAGCGCAGCGGCTCGGGTTCCCAGCGGGGCGAGCGGTGCTGCACCCAGGGCAGTGCCGTCAGGGGCGTCTCGCGTTCGAGCACCAGGTCGCGCAGGGTGCGCCCGGCCAGGTTGGTGGTCGCCACGCCGTCGCCGATGTAGCCGCCGGCCCACGCCGCGCCCGTGGTGCGGTCGAGCCCCACGGAGGAGTACCAGTCCCGCGGTGCGGCGATGGCTCCGCCCCAGTGGTGCGTCACGCGCGCGCCGCGAAGGGCGGGGAAGAGCTCCACCAGCAACTCGGAGAGGTGGCGGCGTACGCGTTCGTCCCGCTCGAAGCGCTCGTCCAGCCGCGAGCCGGCGTGGTACGGCGCGCCGCGGCCGCCGAGGGCGATGCGGCCGTCGCCTGTGCGGGCCGCGTAGTAGATGAGGAAGCGGAGATCGCCGAACACCTCGCGGCCGCGCCAGCCGATCTCGTCCCAGATCCGCTCGGGGAGCGGCTCGGTGCCGATCATCAGCGAGTAGATCGGCACGACGGCGCGCTCGAAGCCGGGCAGCTGCGGCGTGAACGCCTCGGTGGCGCGTACGACGACCTCGGCGCGCACGACCCCGGACGGCGTGACCGCGCGCCGCGGCTCCAGACGCGTGACCGGGGTGCGCTCGTAGATGCGCACCCCGCGGCGCTCGGCCGCCGCGGCCAGGCCGCGGACCAGCCGGGCCGGATCGACGCACGCCGCGTGCGGCGAGTACCCGGCGCCCAGACAGCCGGCCACGTCCACCCGCGCCCGCGCCTCGGCGGAGGAGAGGCGGCGGTAGTCCTCCTCGCCGAAGCCCCACGAACGCTCCCACTCCACGGCGCCGCGCAGGCGCAGCAACTGGACGGGCGTCGCCGCGAGGTCGAGCATCCCGCCGTGGTGGAAGCGGGCCTCGATGTGCTCGGACGCGACGACCCGCCCGACCTCCGCCACGGTCGCGTTCAGGGCGCGCTGCTGGTCGACCACCTTCTGCCGGCCGTGCCGGCGCGCCGCCTTCTCGCGCGAGCCGGGGAAGGTGGCGTGGCACCAGCCGCCGTTGCGGCCCGAGGCGCCGAAGCCGGCGATCTCGCGCTCCAGGACGGCGATGCGCAGGTGCGGGTCGGCCTCGGCGAGGTAGTACGCCGTCCACAGGCCGGTGAAGCCGGCGCCCACGACGGCGACGTCCACGTCGAGGTCGCCGGGCAGCGCCGGCCGCGGCGCGAGGTCCTCCTCGATCCCATCCAGCCAGAGGCTGCGGGCGCGGTAGTCGGTCACCGTCTGCCCCCCCGGGTCGTCACGGGACCAGCACGAGCCGGCCCAGCGCGGGCCGCTCCATGATGTGCCGGTGGGCCCGGGCGGCCTCGGCCAGCGCCATCTCGCGCCCCACGACCGGACGCAGCCAGCCCTCGCGCAGTCCGGCGCCGACGGCGGCGTCCACCTCGGCCGTCTCCGCCGGCGTCGCCAGCGACCCCATCACCCCGAGCACCGCGCCCTCCACGTTCATGAGGTCGCGCGGGTTCACCTCCACCGTGCCGCGGTTGCCGACCACGACCACGCGTCCGTTCGTGGCCAGGGCGCGGAGGTCGTCGCCGAGGTTCACGTCGGCGAGCAGTTCGACGATCATGTCGAAGCCGCGGTCGCCCGTGCTCGCGACGGCGGCCTCCAGGTGCCCCGGGTCGTGGTGGTCGAAGGTGCGGACCGCGCCCTGGGCGGCGATCAGCTCGCGACCGGCCTCGCTCCCGGCGGTGCCGCTGACCTCGAGGCCGGCCGCGAGCGCGAACTGCACCGTCGCGGTGCCGACCGCGCCGCTGGCCCCGTGGACCAGCACCCGCTCGCCCGGTCTCGCGCGGCCGCGCTGGAAGAGGGCCCGGAACGCCGTCCCGTAGGGGACGCCGAGCGCGGCGCCCTGAGGGTAGGACAGCCTGTCGGGCAGCGGGTGGACGTCGTCGGCCCGGCAGAGGGCGTACTCGGCGTAGGTCCCGCTGAGGGAGTCGGTGACGTAGACGCGGGCACCGGGCTCGAGGACCGTGCCGGGACCGGCCTGGGCGACGACGCCGGCCGCGTCCACGCCCGGCGTGTAGGGGAGGGCCGGCAGGTTGCGGTAGTTCCCCGAGCGCACGTACGTCTCGTAGGGGTTCACCCCCGCCGCCTGTATGCGGACGAGCACCTCGCCCTCGACGGGCGCCGGCAGCGGGACCTCCTCGAGACGCAGGACGTCGGGGTCGCCGAACTCGTGCACGCGGATCGCTCGCATCTCTTCCTCCGGTCTGGTGGCGGGACCAGGCCACGCTCTGCGGCGCGGCTCAGGGCACCGTGTACGTGAGGCCTCCCGAGACGTAGCCGGTCAGCCGGTAGCCGGTGCCGCCGTCCAGCTGTTCGTAGATGTACTCTCCCGGCCCCGTCCCCGGCTTCATCGGCTGGCCGCTGTACGGGTTCGTCGGCCACGGGTCCACGGACCCGGCCACGCCGCCGTTCTGGGTGACGTCCTGCGGCGCCGGGTACAGCCCGTTGTTGTCGGTCGCCCAGGTCATGATGCCGGCCTCGATGCGGTCGATGCCGTCCACGACCTGCTGGGACTCGGTGGACGGCGACGGGCTGGGACTCGCGCTCGGCGACGAGGTCGGCGACACCGTCGGCGACGGGGTCGCGGTCGGCGACGGAGAGCTGCTCGGCGTGACCGGCACCAGTGCCGGGACGCGCTGCAACGGCATGCTGATCGTCGTGCCGTTGGACCCCGTCAGACTCATCCTGATCTCGTCGGCGCCCGTCCCGGGGGAGAGGACGACGTCGTAGGGCCCGGGGACGCCGGCCAGCGCCTCCGAGGTCTCCAGGGCGAACGCGAGGTCCTTGCCCTGCTCCGTGGCGACCGCCGACCCCAGCACGCGGACCATGGTGTCGTACACCGTGACCTGGTAGCCGTCGGCGTCCTTCTGCAGCACGAGGCCGCCGCCGCTGCCGTCGGTGGGTGCCCAGGCGCCGACCCAGGCGAACGACACCGTGGCGGTGGGGGTCGGGGTGGGTGAGGGTGCCGGCTGCACGCCCTGGTCGCGGATGAGGAAGTACCAGACGGCCGCCGCCGCGGCGATCGCCACGAGGATGACCACCACGACGATCCAGCCCGTCGACGAGCCTTCCCTGGGCGGCCGCGACGACATCACGAGCGTGGGCTGCGGTCCGGGCGGCCGGGGCGGCGGCGTGCCGGCTCCGCCCGCGGGTGCGACCCGCGTCGGCCCCGCGGTGTCGCCGGCCATCACGCGCGTCGCCTCGCCGGGCATCGGCGCGTCGTCCGGCTCGTCGTACGGCCCTGCGCCCCCGGACCAGGCCCGGGTCAGGGCGGTCTCGTCGGCGCGCCCGCCCTGCTCCGGTGACGCTCCTGCGCCCTCCTGCTGCGGGCCGGCCTCGTCCGGCTTGCCCGTGGTCTCGTCGTCCATGCTCGCCCTCCCCGGCCCGGTGACGTGAGGTGTCTCCGTGGCCCTGTAGTTGCCCCGCTCAGGCGGTTCCCTGTTCGAGCTGCTCCCAGAGGTCGAAGAACCCCGGGCACGTCTTGCGCACGCAGCCGGGGTCGTCGATGACGACCCCCGGCGTGCGCAGCCCCAGGACCGCGAACGCCATGGCGATGCGGTGGTCGCCGTGGGGGTCCACGTGGCCGCCGTGCGGCGCCCCGGGGAACACGCGCAGGTGGTCGGGCCCCGACTCCGTGCGCACGCCGAGGCGCCGCAGGTTCTCCTCGACGGCGGCGATGCGGTCCGACTCCTTGACACGGACGTTGGCGATGCCGGTGACGGTCACCGGCGAGTCCGCGAACGGCGCCAGCGCGGCGAGGGTCATGAACGTGTCCGAGATGTCGCTCATGTCGACCGTCAGGCCGCGCAGGACGGGCGGTCCCGAGGCGCACGACCGGGCGGCGCCGGCGACGGCGGCGCCCTCGGGTCCGTCGCCGGTCTCGCAACCCATGGCCTCGAGCACGTCGAGGAAGCGCACGTCGCCCTGCAGCGCGTCGCGGCGGCGCAGGCCGGCGACGCAGACGCGGCCGCCGGTGACCGCCGCCGCGGCAAAGAAGTACGAGGCCGTGGACGCGTCCGGCTCGATGTCGTACTCGCGCGCCCGGTAGGTCTCCGGGGCGATGCGGAAGCTGCGGTGGCCGTCGCGCTCCGCCTCGACGCCGAAGGCGGCCATCATGCGCAGCGTCATGTCGACGTAGGGCCGGCTCACGAGCCCGTCGACCACGATCTCGAGCGGCTCGCGGGCGAGCGGCGCCGCCATGAGCAGCGCGGAGACGAACTGGCTCGACGTGTCGCCGGGCAGCCGCACCCGACCGCCGCGCAGGCCGCCGGCCAGCAGGGTCAGGGGCAGGTGCCCGGCCGCTTGAGGGTCGGTGCGCGCGCCCAGCGCGCGGAGCGCCTCGAGCAGCTGCGCGAGCGGACGCCGCCGCAGCTGGGGCGAGCCGTCGAAGCGGTACTCGCCCTCGCCGGCGGCGCAGGCCGCGAGAAGGAACCGGGCCGCGGTGCCGGCGTCGGCGCAGTACACGTCGCCGCCGCCGGCCGGGAGCGGCCCGCCGGCGCCCCGCACGCGCCACGCGTCCGGCCCCGCCGGCTCGACCGGGACG
>CAIXSE010000459.1 GCA_903921965.1 uncultured Thermoleophilia bacterium
CAGCGGCGTCGCGTACGACTTCCAGCACGAGGCGCTCGGCACCGTGCTGCTGGCGACCGCCGACGGCGGCGCCACCTGGGTGCCGCAGGACACCGGCGCCGGCGGCCAGATCACGGCGCTGCACGCCACCGGTCAGCTCAGCTGCTGGGCGACGGTGTCGTTCATCACGAAGGACGACGTCGCCACCGGCGGCGCCATCGTGACGACCGCCGACGGCGGCCTCACCTGGACGACGCGGTACACGGCGACGGGCACCGGCCTGTGGGACGTCGACTTCGCCGGCACGGGCCGCGGGTGGGTCGCCGCCGACCGCGGCGTCGTGTACGCGAGCACCGACGGGGGCGCCACGTGGCTCCCGCAGTACTCGGGCGCCGGCGACGTGTCCGACGTGGCGTTCGCCGACGCCACCCACGGCTGGCTGCTCGCCTGGCCGGACAGCGTGCTCGGCACTTCCACCGGCGGCTGGCCGCCGGCCGGCGCGCTCGGCGTCGTGCCCGACTGGACGGGTGCCGCGCGGGCGCAGTGAGCGTGCCGCCGCCCGCGAGCCTCTTGCGGCGGACGGACGAGAACAGAGCGAAGACGGCGGCGGCCCCCGGGCCGCCGCCGGCCGTTCGGGGGGTGTCAGCGCCAGGCCGGCTGCGAGCCCGTCGTCACCCGGCGCTTGCCGCTGCCGTCGGCCGCCATCCGCCACACCTGGGCGGCGACGCTCTTCGGCGTGTACGTGTAGAGGACGGTGGAGCCGTCCCACGAGAGGCGCGCATCCTGGACGCTGCCGCCCTGCCAGCCGCCGCCGGTGGCGATGGGCTTCTGGAGCTTGCCGGCGAGGCTGCAGCCCTGGATCTTCGAGCTCTCCTGGGTGAACGTGGAGAGCAGGAGCGACGCTCCGCTCGGGGCCCAGTCGGCGAACGACGCCTGGTTCCTGCCGAGGCGGCGGAGGCCGCCGCCGGCCGGCGTGAACAGCCACGTCTGCCCGCCTTCGGAGTCCTGACCCGACTGTGCGACGGCGAGGGTGGAGCCGTCAGGCGACCAGGCGATCTGCCAGCTGGGGCCGATGATCGTGCCGAAGCCGCCGTTGCGCGAGAGCAGGACCCTGGTGCCGCCGGTGGCGAGGTCGTACGACACGACGCGACAGCGGCCGATGTCGCCGGGCGAGTCGGTGGCCCACGACTCGGCGATCGTCAGCTGCGTCCCGTCGGGGGTGTAGGCGAGCCCGGTGATGGCGATGTAGACGGCCCTGGGGATCGCCGACCTGTAGAGGACCTGCGGGGTGCCGCCCGTCGCGGCGACGGTGCGCACCGTCGCGTTGAGTCCCGACTTGCCGCTGCGCACGAAGGCGACGGTGCCGCCGTCGGGCGACCAGGCCGGGATGGAATCCTCGGAGGTGCCCTTGGTCAGCTGGGTGGCGCCGCTGCCGTCGGTGTCGCAGGTCCAGACGTGGTCGCTGCGCACGAAGGCGAGGGACGCCGCGCCGGTCGCGCCGCGCGCGGCGCGTATCGCCGGGCGTGCCGAGGCCGGCAGGGCGGCGGCGGCCGCACACGAGAGCACGGCCGTGAGGACGAGCGCGAGCCGGAGTGCGCGGCGGTGCGACGGCTGGACCTTCATGGCGTGACCCTCCTCACGTGAAGTCCCCTGTGGCAGGGGAACGCTCGCTCGTGGTTGCATCATACGCGCGAGCGCGCGAGCGCGTCGGCCGGGGCGTCCGGTCCCGTACGCAGCTGTGCAGCAGGTCGTGTCTCCGATGGGACCGCCTTGTACTTCACCAGGCAGTCTCGCCAGATCACCCTTCGGGTCGACCGGCGGTCGGCGGCGTTCGCTCCGTCGTCCTCGTGCCAGTCCCGCGCCTGCTGCACGGGTCTGTTGTTCCCGTGCCACGCGCTCCACACACCGTTGGCCGTCTCCCGTCCCGGCCGTACTTCGCGCTCCGCTGGGTAGACTGTCACGTGAGGGTGTCTACTGAGGGGCCGGTGTGCCGGCTATCCGGCGGCCGCCGGCCCGAGGGGCGTGTGAGCGGGGAGGGACGTCATGACCGTGAGATCCCGAAGACTGTATCTGCTGTGCCTTGCCGTCTTGCTGCTGGCCCTCGCGCTGGCAGGCGCCGGGACGGCTTCGGCGGGGTCCGGGGGGCAGTACCTCATGCAGGCGTACGCCTGGGCGCACGGGTCGGTGACCCCCCAGGGCCCCATCTGGTGCGCGGCGGGCTCGCAGCCGACTTTCTACTTCACCCCCGACCCGGGGTACTACGTCGACGAGGTCGTCGTCGACGGCGCGCCCGTCGCCATGACCAGCTACAACGCGTACACGTTCGCGCCGCTCACCGGCCCGCACGAGCTGCGCGTCTCCTTCGACCACTACTGGTTCGTGATCACGCCCGGCGTCATGGGCGGGCACTACGCGCACGGCTGGGTGTTCCCGAACACGCCGCAGATCTACGCGGGCGGCTCCAGGCCCACCTTCAGGTTCTTCCCCGAGCGCGGGTACTACGCGGCCTACCTGAGGGTGGATGGCTGGTGGGTCGGTATCACCGAGCCCAACGAGTACACGTTCCCGCCGCTGACGTCCGATCACTGGTTCGCCGTCGGCTTCGCCCCGACGCCGGGGCCGCAGCCGGTGCCGTCGTACGTGATCTCGACGGTCGTCGCGGGCGGGCAGGGCAGCGTCAGCCCGCCCGGGCCGGTGATGGCGCCCAAGAGCACGACGCCCACCTTCTACTTCCTGCCGCGCACCGGCTGGCACGTGGCCACGGTGACCGTGGACGGCGTGCCCGTGAGCATGACCGGCGCCAACAGCTACACCTTCCCGCCGGTCCTCGGCCCGCACGCGCTGGCCGTGACCTTCGCCGAAGACATGCTCACGATCACCTCCTCCGTCACCGGCGGCCACGGCACGATCAGCCCGGCCGGCGCGACGCAGGTGGCGTGGGGCTCCACGCCGACGTTCACGTTCGCGCCCGACCCCGGCTACCAGGTCGGGCAGATCCTCGTCGACGGCGCCGCGGTGACGCAGAGCTCGCCGAACGCGTACACGTTCGCCGTCGTGGTCGCGAACCACACCATCAGCGTCAGCTTCGCAGAGAGTGCTCCGGCGCCCTCGCCGGGACCGATCGCAGGCGCCATGACCGTGCGCACGCCGTACTCCGCTCACGTGAAGCAGGGCAGGGTGGCGAGCCTCAAGTACGAGGTCGACCAGGCTGTGCTGCACGGCACGGGCGACGTCACGGTGGTGGTCACCGACCAGGCCGGCAACGTGCGCAAGACGCTGTACCGCTACGGCATCGCGCTGAACGAACTGCAGTCGGCGCGCTTCGTCTGCAATTTCGCCAGGGGTGTGTACACGTTCAAGGTGACGGCCATCTCGAACGGGGCTCCGGTCTCGAACACGGCATCCAACACGCTGACGGTGAGGTAGGCCGGGCGGTCCGGAAAAGCCGGACGACCGACCGACGTCCCGCGGCGGGCGGTGTGGCTTCGGCCGCACCGCCCGCCGCCTTCGTTGCGCCCGCGGCCCGGCGCCCGCTCGCGCCCGCGGCCCGGGGTGCGCGGCGCCCTGCGCGCGGGTACGCTGGCGTACAGGACCACCGTGACCGCGGAGGCACGCCGGCGTGAGCGAGACGTCAACCTATGAGTTCACCTGCCTCGCCTGCGGCGCGCTCTTCGAGGCCGACCTGGCGGATGCGCCCGAGAGCGGGAGCGTCCCCTGTCCAGACTGCCGCTCGACCCTCGTCCGCCAGACGTTCGCCAGCTACCTGCGCAACGCCCTCGCGCGGTCCCGGCCCGACGTCGAGGAGCTGCGCGAGTGCCACTTCGGCTGAGGGTGAGGCTCGGCGGCGCGGTCGCGCCGCAGGGGTGGCTGATGGGGCGCGGCAGGCGCATGCGCGGGGTGCGGCCGCCCACGCACGGGCGACCCTCGCCCTGACGACCGTTTCCGTCCCGGGCCTGCCGTACCGTTGGACCAGGCAGGGGGGCGCTTGCCCGGGGCCGGCCGGCCGTGAGGCTCGGCAGTTCCTCCCTCTCACATCGGCGACAGGGGGTCCGCGGTGCTGCGCGTGCTGGAGGTCATCGGTAAGGTCGTCGCCTACGCCGCCGTCGCGGCGCTGGTCGCGCTCATCGCGCTTGCCGACCTGTGGGTCCTGTTCCGCTACGGCTTCTTCGTCTGGATGTTCGTGCTGCCCATCGCCCTGAGCCTCGTCTGGTTCGTGTTCGCCGTCGGCCTCATGGCGGTCTCGGCGCTCGTGATGGGGCTGGTCGCGCTCGTACGCCGGCTGCTCGGGACCGAGCCGGCGGGGTGAGCGCGGCGCCTCACCGCACCGTCAGCCTCGCCACGCCGACCTGGCTCGCGTCGTTGCCGGCCAGGTCCTGCCCGCCGATCGCGATGCGGTAGGAACCTCTCGGCAGCGTGCAGCGGAACTTCGTCGACCACCACTGCCCGGCGGTGTCGTAGCCCCACGAGAACCTCTTGAGCACCGTGCCGCCGGCCGTCGCGACGACCATCTCGATCGACGTCTGGTCGCTCAGCGCGTCGTCGGAGGTGAAGACCAGCTTGCACACCTTGCCGCGCTTCACCGTGGCGTTCTTGACGGCGCACACGGGGCCCACGGTGTCGATGCCGACCTGTGTCGTCTTGGCGTTCTCCGTGTTGCCGGCCCTGTCGACCGAGTAGTAGGTCACGGTGTGCACGCCGTCGTTGCCGCCGCCGGCCGGGGCTGGGACCGTCGCCGACGTCCCGCGCAGTTCCGTGCCGCTGTCGATGCGGTACGAGGTGTGGTCGACGCCGCTGCCGGGGTCGGAGGCGCTGAAGGTCAGCGTGACCGGCCTGTTGCTCCAGCCGCTCGCCGACGACGTGACCGTGGTGACTGGCGGGGAGGTGTCGGACGGCGCCGAGGACGTCACAGACCAGGCGACGCTGTACGATCCGGAGCCCGCCTGGGCGAACGCGTCCAGGTAGTACGTCCCGCCCTGGGTGGCCACGTAGCTCAGCGAACGGGGGTAGTTGCCGTCGGTGGCGCCGGCGACGAAGGTGGCGCTCTCGGTCTTCACCGTGCCGGTACCCGGCGGGTACAGGTACAGGCGGAAGTCGGTGCCGCCCGGGCCCGCGATAGAGGCCTGCAGCCGCTGTCCGCTGGTCAGTTGCACGCGGTACACGTCGTCGTCGTCCGAGCCGGACGCAAGGCTCCCGGAGAACGGGGAGCCGGGGATCGCCACGCCGGGCACGTCGTCGTCGGCCTGCGGGACCGGCGCCGCCTGGGCCGTGATGGCGACGTTGTCGACGTAGGCGCCCTCGGAGACGAACGAGGAGTCGCTCGAGAACACGAAGGCGATCCAGACCTGGCTGCGCCCGCAGACGTTGCCCAGCGTGGGCACGTTGGCGAGGTCGACGCTGCGCTGCACCCAGCCGCCGCTGTAGCCGGAGCCGAACCATCCGTAGAAGTTGACCCCGTCGGTGGAGACGAGCGCCTTCACGAAGTCGTGGCCGGCCTCGGTGTCGAACAGCACGCTGAACGTGAACGCGCCCGATGAATAGCCGGACAGGTTGAACGGCCCCGACTGGATCCACGCGTCCATGCCGTTCAGGTACGGGCCGGGCGGCCAGATGCCGTCGCCGGCGCAGTAGATCGACCACGCGCCGGTGGCCGAGCGGTAGTTCGTGCCCGCCCAGGTGGGGTACCCGTCGACGGTCCAGGCCCCCATCGACCCCTCGAAGCCGTCGGCGAAGACGGTGCTGGCCGTGCGGGCGGCGCGCGTCACGGCCGCGCCCGGGCGCACCCTGCCGAGCGGCGACACCTGCCGCGCGAGCGGCCGCGCTCCGGCCGCTGAGCCGGGGCGCAGGGCGTGCGCCGTGCCCTCGACGGTGGCGGGCAGGGCCTTGGGCGCCGCCGCCGGCTTCTGCGGGGCGGCGCCGGCGAGCGCCGCGACACACCCCGATCCGGCAGCGAGCACGGCGAGTGTGAGAAGCAGTGACAGTACGGTGCGCTGCCCGGGCCGGGTCCTGGACGGCATGGTGACCTCCCCGCTGTGCGTCTCTGCCGCCGGCTTGATCCGGGTGGATGCCGGCCGGCGACCCTCTTTGCTTGCGGCGAGGGCGGAGCGCCGTCACTGCGGCACGATTCGCTGGCCGGGCCCGTGCGTCGCACGGGCCCGGCCAGAGCATCCCCACTCGCCAGGCGCAGCCCTGAGGCCGACCGCTCCGATGATACTCGGGGCAACGCCGGGCGGACAGGGGGCGGGGACAGGGGCGGACCGTCCAGGTCGGGGCCGGACCGTGCAGACGGGGTGCCGGGAGGGCAGGAGTGGACTGGCGGAGAGGGAGGGATTCGAACCCTCGGTCGACGCAAACGCCGACAACGGTTTTCGAG
>CAIXSE010000460.1 GCA_903921965.1 uncultured Thermoleophilia bacterium
TCGCCGTTCGCCTTCCTGCGCGGCGCCGCGGCGGTCATGGCCGCCGACCTCGCGCCGTCGCCGGTCAGCGGCATGCGCGTGCAGGCCATCGGCGACGCGCACATCTCCAACTTCGGCGTGTTCGCCACGCCGGAACGGCGTCTCGTCTTCGACGTGAACGACTTCGACGAGACGCTGCCGGCGCCGTGGGAGTGGGACGTGAAGCGCCTCGTCGCCAGCGTCGCCGTCGCCGCCGGGCAGAACGGCGTGCGCCGCAAGGACGCCGCGGCGGCGGCCGCGCGCGGGGCCGCCGCGTACCGTCGGGCGATCCTCAGCTTCGCCGCGCAGACGACCCTGGACGTCTGGTACGCCCACCTCGACGTGCAGGACCTCATCCAGCAGGAGATCAAGGCGCGCCGCCGGACGCGTGAGCAGAAGGCGCTGGACAAGATCCGCATGCGTACCAGCGCCCAGGTGGCCGGCAAGCTCACGGAGCGCGTCGACGGCAGGCCGCGCTTCAGGAGCCTTGCCCCGCTGGTGACGCCGCTCGGCGAGCTGCTCGCCGACGACGAGGTCGAGGCGGCGACCGACATGGTCGAGCGCGGGTTCGCGGCCTATCGCGAGACCCTGGCGCCGGAGCGGCGCCGGCTCCTCGACCGCTTCCACCTCGTCGACCTGGCACGCAAGGTCGTCGGGGTCGGCAGCGTGGGCACGCGGTGCATCGTCGGGCTGTTCATCGGACACGACGACGCCGACGTGCTCGTGCTGCAGGTGAAGGAGGCGGAGCGCTCGGTGCTCGAGCCCTACGCCGGACGCAGCAGCTACCGGCACTTCGGCGCGCGCGTGGTCAACGGGCAGCGCACCGTGCAGGCCGCCAGCGACATCTTCCTCGGGTGGAACACGCAGCCGGGCGGGCAGCACTACTACTGGCGCCAGCTGCGCGACATGAAGGCCTCGGCTGAGATCTCGCTCCTCGGCCAGAAGCAGTTCGACGCGTACGTACGCGCCTGCGCCTGGTGCCTCGCGCACGCGCACGCGCGCTCGGGCGACCCCATCGCCATCGCCGCCTACCTCGGCTCCGGCACGCAGTTCGACGAGGCCATGGGCGTGTTCGCCGCCGCCTACGCGAGGCAGACGGAGGCCGACTGGGGCGCCCTCGAGCAGGCGATCGCCGATGGCCGCGTCGAGGCGGTCTCGGACATCTGAGCAGGGTGGTGCAGTGAGCGCTGTGAAGGAGGTGGCACCGTGAGCGCGCCCGAGACCGGCGGCCCGGGGCCGCAGTTCGACGAGACGCTGGAGCGCAGGCGCGTGGTGGCGCTCGTCGCGCTGCAGCTGCTGTTCGCCAGGTATCACGCGGGGCTCGCCGAGGCGAGCGAGCAGGTGACCGAGCGGGAGATGGTCATCCTGAGGGACCTCGAGGCGTGCGGGCTCGACGCCGCGGGTCTCGAGGTCATGCTCAGCGGCGGGCACGTGGTGATCGACGACCCCGCACTCTACGAGCGCTGGGTCGCCCCGGGCAGCGTGCAGCGCCTCTCGAGCCACCACCGCGACGTGGACAAGAAGCAGTACCCCGACTACGGCATGACCGGGCCGCTGGTGCGCGAGTGCCTGCACGGTCGCACGCCGCAGGGCACCTGGATCCAGTGGGAGCACACGCCGACCGACTACAAGTTCGGGAAGGCCCTGCACTTCCGCGACCTGGTGCACATCAAGGACTTCTTCGTGTACCGCGCGACGCACAAGAACGTCGGGCCCTGGGGTCTCAGCGGCTCCACGGAGAAGCGTCCGCTGTACCTGCAGCCGCGCGTCGCCCTCACCAGGTCGCTGCCGCCCGAGGTGGTGGCCGGCTTCGTCTCGGCCTTGCAGACGCCGGCGGCTCCCTCCGGGGCGAAGGCCGACCCCGTGCGCGAGCTGTTCAGGCCGGCGCCCCCCAGCGGCCTCGCCGTGGCGGTCTGGGGGCCGCGCGGGCGGCGGACCGGCACGCTCGGCGGGGTCCCCCTGCCGGTGCACCGTCTGCCCGGCCCCACGCTCGCAGTCCTGAAGCAGAACCAATCGCCGGAGAGGCCGGAGTTCGCCGGCGCAGTCAAGGAGACCGACTGATGGACGACGTACAGCAAGGTCCCGGAGCGCAGCCCCCGGCGGGCGACGCCGGCGTCGTCGCGACCATCGTCGAGCTCGTCCAGACCGGGCCACTCGCTCTGGGCGCCTTCACGACCGCCGAGATCCTCGCCGTGAACGGCCCGGCCCCGGGTCTGCCGGTGCCGGAGCCCGCCGTGCTGGCCGAGGCCGTCCGCGGGCTCGTGGCGCGCGGCCTCGCCGTGCCGGTGGACGGCAGCGACCAGATCGACGTCCAGGGCGACCTGGGCCTCGTCCTCACGCTGCAGCAGCGCACGAGGCTCGTCGTCGACATCATGTTCCGCGGGGACGAGGCGCAGCGTCCGCCGCACGTCGTCCTGCTGCCGCAGCCCGAGGGCATCACCCTCATCGACTCGGTCGACCGCATCGGGCTGCACCACATGGTCGCCGTCCCGACCGGCGAGGCGGTGGACCGCCTGCGCGAGGAGTTGCCGCACGGCAAGGCCGGCGCTGCGAGCGAA
>CAIXSE010000461.1 GCA_903921965.1 uncultured Thermoleophilia bacterium
CCGTGACGGTCGTCCCGCTGACGCGGAGCGAGGTGCTCGGCCTCCTGGCCGACCCTGCCGAGCGCCTGCTGGCGACCCTCGCCCTCTCGGACTGGGCCGAGACGCTGAGCGCTCGCCTGCCGCGCAAGCGGCGTCCTTTTGCCAGCGTCCCGGCGGCGCCGGGAGCTCCGCTGGAGCTGCTCGAGGGCCAGTCCCTCACGGCCCGAGGCGGCGCCGCCTGCATACGCCTCACGGTGGGCAGCGCGCGACTGGTGTCGGACGAGGCGATGACGGTCACGGCGCCGAGCGACTGGCTCCCCGTCACCGACAACACCTGGCTGGAGGCCGCCGAAGACGTGGTCTGCGAGGCCGTGTACCTGGTCCAGGCGCTGCACGGCGACGCCGGCCTGGCGCCCATCGACGAACTGTACCGCGTCCTGATGACCGGCCTTCGCGAGCGCTACCGCCGCGAAGATGCCGACGAGGTCGAGCGGCTGCGCCTCAGGGACGACGTCCTGCGCGAAGCCTTCTCCAAGACGCTGGCACGCCAGGCAAGCGTGCTGGACGCCGGCCCCGTCACCTCGGCGGCCGACGACGAGGACGACCTGCTCACGGCCTGCCGGATCATCGGCCACAGGATGGGGACCACCTTCCGCCAGCCGCCGGACAGCTGGCGCCACAGCAAGGCGTACCACCCCGTCTCCGCCATCGCTCGCGCCTCGCACCTCAGGTACCGCGAGGTGGCGCTGGACGGCACCTGGTGGCGCAGCGACCACGGCCCCCTGCTCGCGTACACCCGGGACGACGGCGCCCCGGTGGCGCTGCTCCCGGCCGGGTCCAGGAGCTACCGGGCCCGGGTGCCCGGCGCGGCGGAGCCGGTGAAGGTGGACGAGGCATTCGCCTCAGGACTCGCGCCCCGCGCGTTCATGTTCTACCGCCCGCTGCCCGAGAGGCCGCTTACCGGTCGCGACATCCTCAGATACACGCTCCGCGGCAACCGGCGCGACATCGGCATCGTGTGCGTCCTCGGGTTCCTCGCCGCCGTCATCGCCCTGTCCCTGCCGCTGTTCACCGAGGTCGTGTTCAACTACATCGTGCCGAAAGGCAATGCGGAGGCGCTCACGGAGGTCGCCGCCATGCTGCTGGTGATCGCCGTCGTCATGGGCGTGTTCGCCTACACGCGCGGCGTCATGACCGTGCGCGTCCAGACGCGCCTCGACAGCGAGCTCCAGGCAGCGGTCTGGGACCGGCTGCTGTCGCTGCCCGCGGCGTTCTTCCGCCAGTTCACGGCCGGCGACCTGGCCACCCGCGTCACCTACATCAACCAGATCAGCACGGTTCTCTTCAACAGCGTCGTCGGCTCGATGCTGGCCGGCATCTTCTCGCTGGTGAACCTCGTGCTGATCCTGAGCTACAGTCCCCAGCTCGCCCTGCTGGCCCTCGTCCTGGTCCTGGTCGCCGGGGCCGTGTCGTTCACCGTGGCGTGGCTCCAGCTCAAGGAGCGGCGCAAGATGCTCGAACTCCAGGGGAAGCTGTCCGGCACCGTCCTGCAGTTCGTGTCGGCGGTCGCGAAGCTCCGCGACACCGGCGCCGAGGAGCGCGCGTTCATGCGCTGGAGCGACGGGTTCGTCGAGATGACCCAGCACACCCTGCGGGCGCAGCGCATCTCCATCGCCGGCCTCACGTTCAACGCCGCCTTCCCGCTGGTGTGCTCGGCCGGCGCGTTCGCCGTGTTCTTCTACTACGTCCAGGGCTCGTACCAGACCGGCCAGTTCATGGCGTACACCGCCGCCTTCAGTCAGCTGCTGTCCGGTCTGCTCGCGATGAGCATGGCCCTCACGGCCCTGACCACGGTGGCACCTCTCTACGAACGCGTCAGACCCATCCTGCAGGAGCTCCCCGAGGTGGACGACACCAAGGCCGATCCCGGCGAGCTGATCGGCCACATCGAGATGGACCACGTCACCTTCTCGTACGACCCCGAGTCACCGCCGACCATCAAGGACCTCACCCTGGACGTCACGCCCGGCGAGTTCGTGGCGATCGTAGGGCCGTCGGGGGCCGGCAAGTCCACACTCTTCCGGCTGCTCCTCGGCTTCGATGCGCCGGAGTCCGGCGAGATCCGCTTCGACGGCCAGGACCTGCGCACCCTCGACCTCGGGGCACTGCGCCGCCAGGTCAGCACCGTGCTGCAGAACGGGCGGGTCTTCTCGGGGTCGATCCAGATGAACATCGCCGGAGCGGCCCAGCTCACACAGGACGAGGTCTGGGAGGCGGCGCGCGCCGCCGGTCTCGACGAAGACATCGAGGCCATGCCCAGGGGCATGTTCACGTACGTGGCCGAAGGCGGGGTCACGCTCTCCGGCGGCCAGAGGCAGCGCCTGCTCATCGCCAGGGCGCTGAGCACGAAACCGGCCATCCTGCTGTTCGACGAAGCGACGAGCGCCCTGGACAACCGCACACAGGCGCTCGTCATGCACAGCCTCGAGGAGCTCAACGCCACTCGCGTCGTCATCGCCCAGCGCCTCAGCACCGTACGTTCTGCCGACCGGATCTACGTGCTCGAGGACGGGTGCGTCGCCCAGGTCGGCAGCTTCGACGAGCTGATGGGCAAACCCGGCCTCTTCCGGCACCTGGCCGAACGGCAGCTGGTCTGACGGGGGTCCGCCCCCCGCCCCCCCCGCAGCGCTCACCCCCACGCGCAGCTGACCAGGGGAGCCGGGGAACACCTCCGTGTCAGCCGACCTCCGGACCCGGGCCCAGTCGCGACGTCCTCGCGCCGGGCCTCGACTCTCCTGCCGCGCGGACCCGGTCCGGGTCCGGGTCTCGAGGCGTGCGCCGCGAGCCCGCGCAGACCCGGGCTCGGGCGACGAATGTACCACTTGCCAGACTGCCTAAAGATAACTTATCATCAGTCTCCAGTGGCTCCCGACCGTCGCCCCAGCTCGCGGCAGGAGCGTGCACCCACAGCCCGCAGGAGGTCCGCATGGGCAGCGACGACACCGAGGAGTTCGTGAGGCGCATCAAGGAGGATGCCGCCTTCCGCGAGCACGTCCTTGACTCCGCCGATCCCGAGACCCGGCTTGCGGTCGCTCGGGAGCACGGGTACGACATCACGGCGGCCGGCCTCGGCGAATATGCCGGCCGGCTTCGCGACGACCACCTCGAGGGCGTGGTCGCGGCGACGTGCCCGGACGCCTGCTCGAAGCGCATCGAGCCGGCATGAGACGGCGTCCGGCCGCCGTCGCCGCAGCCGCCGCGGTCCTGGCCGCGGCCGCGATGACGGCCGCCGCGGCACTCGGTTGCGGAGCGGCCGCAGACAGCGGCGGCGTGCCCGCCTCGAACGCGAGCGCCTCGGCCACCGCCGCGGCAGTGACCCCACGGACGGTCGTCGACTTCGTCGACGAGGCGGTCGCCTACGCCCGCGGACTCGGCAAGGAGGCTGCGCTCGCCGCGTACGACGATCCCGAGGGCCGGTTCCGCCGCGGCGAGCTCTACGTCTTCGCCTACGACATGAAGGGCACGAACCTCGCCCACATCGACCCGGCTCTGGTCGGGCAGGACCTCATCGACCTCAAGGATCCGGAGGGCACGCCGATCATCCGGCGCTTCGTCGAGATCGCGCGGAAAGGCGGCGGCTGGTTCACCTACGTCTGGCCGAACCCGGTGCACGGCGACCGCCCCGAGCCCAAGCTCGCCTACATCACCCGCGTCGGCAGCGAC
>CAIXSE010000462.1 GCA_903921965.1 uncultured Thermoleophilia bacterium
CGAGGTCACCGGCGAGCTGCGCCGCCTCGCGGTGGCCGACACGCCGGCGAGCGGCCTCGTCAGCTTCCTGGGGGCCGGCATCTACGACCACTTCGTGCCGGCCGTGGTCGACGCCGTGGTCTCGCGCAGCGAGTTCCTCACGGCGTACACGCCCTACCAGCCGGAGCGCAGCCAGGGCGTGCTCCAGAGCATCTTCGAGTACCAGACGGCGATCTGCGAGCTCACCGGCCTGGACGTGAGCAACGCCTCGATGTACGACGCGGGCACGGCGCTCGCCGAGGCGTCGGTGCTGGCCGGGGCGCAGACCCGGCGCGGCGCAGTGCTGCTCAGCGCCGGGGTGCACCCCGAGTATCGCCAGGTGCTCGCCACCGAGACGGCGGGCAACGGCCCGCGGCCGCACGTGGTCCCCCTGGCCGCCGGCGGCCTGACCGATGCGGACGCCCTGAGGGCGGCGGCCGGCGACGACACCGCCGCCGTGGTCGTCCAGCAGCCCAACTTCTTCGGCGGCCTCGAAGACGTCGCGGCGGCCGCCGCGATCGCCCACGAGGCCGGCGCGCTGCTCGCCGTGGTCGCCGACCCGCTCACGCTCGGCGTCCTCGAGGCGCCTGGGCGCCTGGGCGCCGACATCGTCGTCGGCGAGGCGCAGTCCTTCGGCGGGGCCATGCAGTTCGGCGGCCCCGGCCTGGGCTACATGGCCGTGACCCAGGCCCTGATGCGCCGCATCCCCGGCCGCCTCGTCGGCGAGACGGTCGACCTCGAGGGCCGGCGCGGCTTCGTGCTCACGCTGCAGACGCGCGAGCAGCACATCCGCCGCGAGCGGGCCACGAGCAACATCTGCAGCAACCACGCGCTCAACGCCCTCGCCGCCCTCGTCCACCTCACGTGGCTCGGGCGCGAGGGCCTCGCCGAGCTGGGCCTGCTCTGCGCCCGCAAGGCGCACCACCTGCGCGGGCGCCTGCTCGAGGTGCCCGGCGTGAGCGCGTTCACCGCCGGGCCGGTGGTGAGCGAGTTCGCGCTGCGCCTGCCGGTGCCGGCTGAGCAGCTCGTCGAGCGGCTCGTCCCCGAGGGGTTCCTGGCCGGCGTGCCCGCAGGGCTCGTCGCCGGCCGCCTGCCGGCCACGGCGGCCGAGGCCGCCGCGCTGCAGGACGTCCTGCTCGTCGCGGTCACCGAGAAGCGCACGCGCGCCGAGCTCGACGCGTTCGCCGACGCCTTCGCGGCCGCGCTCGCCGCCACGCCATCGTCCACCACGGGGGTGACGACATGAGCGCCAACCCGTCGTCCGCCACGGGGGTGACGGCATGAGCCCGGCCGCCCCGGCTCCCGGCGAGCCCGACCGCCGCACCATCTACGAGAAGTCCTGCTGCGGGCGCCGTGCGTACAGCATGCCGGCGACCGACGTCCCCGAGGTCCCGCTCGACGAGCTCGTCCCCGAGGGCCTGCGCCGCACCTGCCCGCCGCGCCTGCCCGAGGTCAGCGAGGTCGACCTGCTGCGCCACTTCACCGGCCTCTCGGCGCTCAACTTCGGCGTCGAGAGCGGCAGCTACCCGCTCGGCTCGTGCACGATGAAGTACAACCCCAAGGTCAACGAGGTCGCGGCCCGCCTCGAGGGCTTCAGCGGGCTGCACCCGTACCAGCCGGAGGCGCTCGTCCAGGGCGCACTCGAGCTCATGCACGAGCTCGAGACGTACCTGGCCGAGATCGCCGGCCTCGCCCGCACGACCTTGCAGCCGGCGGCCGGCGC
>CAIXSE010000463.1 GCA_903921965.1 uncultured Thermoleophilia bacterium
CGAGTCGAAGAGCTCGAGCGCCAGCGCCTGGACGTGGCGCGCGTGCCCCTCGTCGTACGAGCAGGCGCGCGCGAGCTGCAGCACGCTCCGCTCGCGCACCGACGTCCCTCCGTGCGCGAGCCCCCGCACGCGGGCGAGGTGGTCCACCACGAGGCCCTCGCGCAGGCCGGTCTCGGCCAGGGCGCGGATCTCGTCGAGGCCGAGGTCGTCCATGACCGCCTCGAGGATCGCCGCGCCGGCGACCACGATGTCGGCGCGCGCCGGGTTGAGCCCGGGCACCCGGCGCCGCTCCTCGAGGTCGAGCCCGCGCAACAGCTTGGCCATCGTCGCCACCTCGGCGCGCGTGACCGCCTGCTCGCGCTGCGGCACGCCCCGGCGCAGCGTGCGCACGATCGCGCTCGCGAGGTTGGTGGCGGTGCCCGACGTGCCGTATGCCACGTCGATGGTCCTCCCGGCGAGGCCGCGGCGCACGCGGTCCGACTCGGTCTGGACGCGGCGCAGCATCTGCTCGTACACCTTGCCGGGCACGCGCCCGCCCGCCGGCAGGTCGGGGAACTCGGCCGTGAGGCGGATGGCGCCGAGGCGGAGGGACTCGAGGTAGCCGGGGCCTTCGGCGCCGCCGGCCGCGATCTCGGTGCTGCCGCCGCCGATGTCCACGACCACGGCCTGCTGCTCGCCGAGGTGAACCCTGCTGAGGAGGCCCAGGAAGATGAGCCGGGCCTCCTCCCTGCCCGACACCACGTGGACGTCGAGGCCGGCTTCGTCGCGCAGGCGCCGCACGAAGGCGCTCTGGTTGGTGGCCTCGCGCGTGGCCGACGTGGCCACCGCCACCAGGTCGGTCGCGCCGTGCGCCCTGGCGAGGTCGGCGAAGCTCCGGCACACGAGCACGCCGCGGTCCATCGCCTCGAGCGTGAGGGCGCTGCGCCCGCCGAACTCGCCTTCGCCGAGGCGCACCGGCTCCCGCTGCACGGTGAGCGTACTCCACGTGCCGCCGGCCTCGAGGCGCACCACCGTGACGCGGACGGAGTTGGTGCCGATGTCGAAGCACGCCAGCACGTCGCCGGCGGCCGGCACGGCCGCGCCGGCGCCGGACGGGCGCACGGATCCGCCGGGTCGCCGGACGGTGCTCACGGGCGGCTGGAGGGGCGGAGGGCCGGCCGGGTGCTGCTCAGGACTTCTTGCCGGCCTTCTTCTTGCCGCCCTTCAGCTTGTGGCTCTTCTTGGCCCGCATCACGGCGCGGTCCTCGTTGAGCTTCTCCAGCCCCTTGGCCCTGCTCGCGTACTCCTTGATGTAGGCCTGCGCGATCTCGCACTTCTTGCAGCCCTTGCCGCAGCAGTCCTTCCACTCGCGGCCGCTGAACTTCTTCCTGAGCTCTCCCATGAGCCGGTCCCTCCCGTTCTGGAACGCTTCGCCGCCGCGCTCAGCTGCCGTAGGCGTCGAGCTTCACGTCGTCGGCCACGGTGTACGCGAAGTCGGTGCAGGCGGCGATGTCGTCGAGGGTGTACCCCACGGCCACCTCCTCCAGTACCCAGCCACGGTCGTGGTAGCGGCGCAGCAGGGCGCGCTCGGTGATGATGACGTCGGCCTCCTCCGCGCCGGTGAGGGGGAACGTGCAGCGCTTCATGAGCTTGGAGGCGCCGTCCTTGGAGCAGTGCTCCGTGACGATGTGCACGATCTTCGCGCCGGTGATGAGGTCCATCGCCCCGCCCATGCCGGCGAGCATCTTGCCTGGCACGATCCAGTTGGCGATGTTGCCGAGCTCGTCCACCTGCAGGGTGCCGAGGAAGGTCGAGTCGACGTGGCCGCCGCGGATCATCGCGAACGACGTGGCGGAGTCGAAGTAGCTGCCGCCCGGGATGAGCGTGATGGGCTGGTTGCCGGCGTTGGCGCGGTCGCGGTCCTCGCAGCCGGGGTCGGGCGCGGGGCCGACGCCGATGGCGCCGTTCTCGGTCTGGATGACGACGTCGACGCCCTCGGGGACGTAGTTGGCGATCAGGGTCGGGAGCCCGATGCCGAGGTTGATGATCTGCCCGTCCTTGAGCTCCTGCCCGGCGCGGGCGGCGATGACCGTCTTCGCGTCACTGCTGAGGCGTGCGCCTTCGGCGCCCGCCTCGCTGGCCCCGCTGCGCTGCCTAGTCATTGAAGGTCTCCTCCCGGATCACGCAGTACTCGGTGTTCGAGCGGACGACCGCGTCGACGAAGATGCCGCTGGTGTGGATGCCCTCGGGGTCGAGCTCGCCGAGCGTGTAGAGGTTCTCCACCTCGGCGATGACGTAGTCGGCGCACATCGCCGCCGGCACGTTGAAGTTGCGCGACGTGCCGCGGTAGACGAGGTTGCCCCAGGTGTCGCCGCGGTGGGCGCGCACGATGGCGATGTCGCACTTGACCGACGGCACGAGGATGTACTTGCGGCCGTTGAGCTCGACGATGGACTTGCCCTCCTCGGCCACGGTCCCGATGCCGGTGGGCGTGAGGAAGCCGCCCAGGCCGGCGCCGCCGCAGCGCATCATCTCCGCGAGCGTGCCCTGCGGCGTCGGCTCCACTTGGAGGCGCCCCTCGTTCATGGCCTTGCCGATCTCCGGCGTCGTGCCGATGTGGCTGGCCACGATCTTCCTGACCTTGCCCTGCTTGACGAGCTCGACGACGCCGCGGTCGCGGTAGCCCGCGTCGTTCTCGTAGATGGTCAGGTCACCGACGTCCATGGTCTTCAGGTGGTCGATGAGCGTGAGCGGGTCACCCTGACCGATGAACCCGCCGACGGCGATGCTCATGCCGCTCTTGATGTGCGACATGGCCGTCTCGATGGGGACGACCTTGTTCTTCGGCACCTCTGGCTCCTTCACTTGCACGGCGCCGCACGGGGCCCTCCACGGTGGCCGGCGTGCGGCTGTCGGTCGGTTCGTCTCCAGACAGTATCACTTCAGCCGCGCGGCGCGACCGGGCCTCGCGCACCCGCGACGAAAGACTACCTGTTTCGGGATGCGGTTACCACATCCGCATCGTGGACAGGCTCGTCCCGCCGTCGCGCCGCCGTCCCCGCGCCGGCGCCGCCGGTCCGCGGCGGGGGTCGCGGTGGCCCCTCCGGAGGTCGTGGACGCGAGCGCTGTTTCGACATACGGTCGAGCCGTCCGCAGTGCGGATGGCTCACCGGTGCTTTTGTGGCTCGGGCCGTGCCCTGTATACTGCGCCCGGCAACCCACCCGAAGGAGGGATGAGTGACGGCTGTCAGCGATTCCGCGAAAGTCGGTGTCATCGGCGGTTCCGGGTTCTACGAGCTGCTCGACAATGCCCGTGAAGTCACCATCGAGACGCCGTTCGGAGCGCCCAGCGACTCGTACTTCCTGGGGGAGATAGACGGAGTCCCGGTCGCGTTCCTGCCGCGCCACGCGCGCGGCCACCGCATCCTGCCCGGCGAGGTCAACTACCGGGCGAACATCTGGGGCATGAAGGCGCTGGGGGTGCACTCCGTGCTCTCCGCCAGCGCCGTCGGCAGCCTGCGCGAAGAGCTCAAGCCGCTCGACGTCGTGGTGCCCGACCAGCTGTTCGACCGCACCAAGGCGCGGCCCAGCACGTTCTTCGGCGACGGCGTCGTGGTCCACATGGGTTTCGCCGATCCCTTCTGCCCGCACGTCTCGCGCCTCCTGGTGGAGCACGGCCGCGCGGTCGGGGCCACGGTGCACGAGGGCGGCACATACGTCTGTATCGAGGGCCCGCAGTTCTCGACGCGCGCGGAGAGCCGCGTGTACCGCCAGCTCGGGTTCGACATCATCGGCATGACCAACCTGCAGGAGGCCAAGCTCGCCCGCGAGGCCGAGCTCTGCTACGCCACCATGGCCATGGTCACCGACTACGACGTGTGGTACGAGGAGGACGTCACGCTCGAGACGGTACTCGAGAACGTGCGCCGCAACGTCGAGACGGCGCAGGCCATCGTGCGCCACACCGTGAAGTCGCTGGACGAGCAACGCGACTGTTCCTGCCGTCATGCGGTAGAGTTCGCCATCAACACGCCGGCCGAGCTCATCCCCGAGGCGACGAAACAGAAGCTCGACCTGCTGATCGGCAAGTACCTGCGGTGATCCGGGCCGCGCCGCTCCAGGCGGCGCGGCCTCTCGATTGGAACGACGCGCCGCTCGCCTGGGCGCGTCGTGGGGAAGGGGCGTGAGCCGGGCACGAACCCGGGCGTCCCGAATGGAGCCAGGAAAGGAGTCAAGCGGTGTCTTCGTTCATCAGTGAGAACGGCATGTGGCTGGCGGTGATCTGTGGGCTGATCGCCGTCATCTACGGCGTGCTGCTCATCCGCTGGTTGCTCAAGCTGCCGGCGGGAGACGAGGTCATGCAGCGGGTCGCCGGCGCCGTCCAGGAGGGCGCCAAGGCGTACCTCGGCCGCCAGTACCGCACCATCGCCGTGGTCGGCGTGGTGGTCTTCGTCGTCCTTCTCGTCGCACTCGGCATCGGCAAGGACTGGACCTACGGCTGGCACGCCGCCGTGGGCTTCATCGTCGGCGCCTGCCTCTCGGCCGCCGCCGGCTACATCGGCATGATGGTCAGCGTGCGCGTGAACGTGCGCACCGCGGAGGCCGCGCGCCAGGGCCTCGGCCCGGCGCTCAAGGTCGCCTTCCGCGGCGGCGCCGTCACCGGCCTCCTGGTCGTGGGCCTCGCCCTGCTGGGCGTCTCCATCTACTACTGGCTGACCGGTGACGTGGCCGCCCTCGTCGGCCTCGGGTTCGGCGGCAGCCTCATCAGCGTGTTCGCGCGCGTGGGCGGCGGCATCTTCACCAAGGCCGCCGACGTGGGCGCCGACCTGGTCGGCAAGGTCGAGGCGGGCATCCCCGAGGACGACCCGCGCAACCCGGCCGTCATCGCC
>CAIXSE010000464.1 GCA_903921965.1 uncultured Thermoleophilia bacterium
GGCAGGTCGCGGGCCCACTCCGCCACCTCGTCCACGGTGGCCGCGCCCATGATGAAGTGGCGCAGCGCGAACGGGCTGAGCGCGTCCATGCTCATCAGGCTGCCTGCCGACAGCACGCCGATGACCTCGCCCTGGACGTCGACCACCGGGAGGTGGTTCACGCCGGACTCCATCATGACGATGCCCGCCTCGGAGGCGAACACCTCGGCGCCGATGGTCTTCACGGGGGTGCTCATGATCGCGGCGACCGACGTGTCGCCGGATGACCGGGTTGCGACGATCTTGTCGCGCAGGTCCACGTCGGTGACGATGCCGAGGCCCTGGGGCCAGCGCACGAGGACCGCTGAGGTCTCCTTCTCGCTCATGGCGCGCGCGACCGTGGAGACGGGCGTGTCCGGGTCGAAGAACGCGGGGGCGCCGTGCAGCAGCGAGCGGACGGTGCGCGCGCGCACACCGGTGAGGGCCCCCACCGTGCGCGCGGTCTGGATGAGCCGTTCGCGCAGCGTCTTGGCGACGAAGACGACGCCGTCGGTGCGGCTGAGGATGTCCAGCGCGAGCTCGCCTGGGATGCAGTACACGGATGAGTCTTCGCGCGCCTTGGTCGTGAACTCGGGCGCCATGCCGGTGAGCAGCGACGGGTGCCCGACGACGGCGCCGCGCGAGAGGACGTCGAGCGCGACGTTGCGGTGCGAGATCTCGAAGGTGCCGTCGCGCACCACGTACAGCTCGGTGGTGGGTGCGCCGCCCTCGACGGTGACGCTCTCGCCCGCGGCCACGTGACGCAGCGTCATGGCCGCGGCGACCTGCTCGAGGTGCTCGTGGTGCAGCTCCCGGAACGGCTCGATGCGCGAGAGGAACCGCGCTCCCTCGCTCATCTGCTCCGTGGTGACGCTGTGTACCCCAGGGTCCATCCGTCCCGAAGTATCGCACAGCGGTCACGGCGGGGACCACGCGACGAGCGATGGGACGGCGGGCCGGTCACGACCGGGGCGGCCGCGCGGCCGCCGGCCCGCTCAGAACAGGGCCGGCCGCTGCGGCAGCACGCGCTGTGCCGCGAGCACGACGCGGTACGCCTCCTGGAGCTCCACCTTGGCCAGCGGCCGGAGCTTCGTGGTGTCGACGGCGTCCTCGGGCCGGCGCCCCGCGTGGAGGGCCTCGGCGTGGTGCTGGAGGCGCAGCGCCGACATGCTCACGAACGCCTCGCGCAGGCCCTGCGCCGAGGCGGCGCCCTCGGCCTGCGCCTCCTCGACGGCCGCCAGCCGGTCGAGCGTCGTGTGCGGCGTGAGCCCGGCCGCGAAGGCGTAGTAGCGGGCCAGGTTCTGGATGGGCCGCAGGCCGCTCACCTTGAGGTCGACCGGGCCGGTGAGGCGCTGGCGGAAGCCGAGCGGCGTGCGGATCTCCGTGGCCAGCTCGGCGAGGCCGGCCAGGAAGCGGTAGTACCTGGGCGCCTGCCGCACGACGTCTTCGAGCTGCGGCACGATCTCCAGGCGGCCGGCCAGGTGCCGGAAGTCGAAGGTGATGGCGGCGTCCACGATGTGGGTCATGTCGTCCCAGCCGCGCAGGTAGAGCTCGAAGGCGGCGCGCCACTTCGACGCCGGCATGCGCCAGGCCGGGTGCATGGCCGCGACGCCGTGCGGGTCGGCTGGGAAGCCGCAGTCGGCGACGCCCGTGTTGACCTCCGTCGCCAGCTGCTCGAAGTACTTCTCCGCCCGCGGGTCGTCGGTGTCGACGTAGGCGAGACCGTTGTCCTGGTCGGAGACGAGGGTCATCTCGTACCGCGCCGCGCTGCCGAAAGCGAGCCAGGCGTACGGCACCGGCGGCGGCCCCAGCTCCCGTTCGGCCAGCTTCAGCCGGCGCGTGGTCATGGCGTCGGCCAGCAGGGTGATGATCCGCATCAGGGCCTCGGCGGCGACGTTGGCGTCGACGAGGTCGAGGACCAGCTTGGGCAGGCCGGCCGCGGCCTCGGCCATCTCCCGCCGGCTCTCCGCGGCGAGGATCGCGTGGCGGAGCGCGAAGGGGCTCAGCCGGTCCAGGGTCATGAGGCTGCTCGCCGAGAGGACGCCGAGCACCTCGCCGGCCGCGTCCACGACCGGCAGGTGCTTGACTCCCGCCTCCATCATCACGAGGCTCGCCTCCTGGGCGAACGCGTCCGCGCTCACGGTGACCACGGGCGCGGACATCACCTCGCCCACCGGCAGGTCCAGGGACCCGCGGCGGGCGATCACCTTGTCGCGCAGGTCGACGTCGGTGACGATGCCGAGGCCGTCCGGCCCGCGCACGAGCAAGGCGGAGAGGCCCTTCTTCTCCATGGTGCGCGCGGCCTCGGCGACGGTCGTGGCGGGGCCGACGAACTCGGGCGCCCCGTGCAGCAGCGCGCGCACGCTGCGCGTGCGCACGTCCGGCAGGTCGCCGTCGGAACGCGCGGCCTGGGCGAGCCGCGACCGCAGGGTCCTGGCCACGAAGACGACGCCGTCGGTGCGGCTGAGCACGTCGAGGGCCGGTTCGCCCGGGATGCAGTACAGCAGGCTGTCCTCGCGCGCCCGGGCGGTGAACTGCGGCGGCTCGCCGGTGAGCAGCGTGGGGTGGCCGAACACCTGGCCGCGCGAGAGCACGTCCACGACCAGGCCGTCCTTCACGAGCTCCACGGCCCCGTCGTGGATGACGTACAGCGCCGTGCCCGGCGCGCCGCCCTCCTGCAGCAGCACTTCGCCGGCCCCGACGGGCCGCTTCTCGATGGCCGACGCCACCTGTTCCAGGCGGCGGTGGTCGATCGCCCGGAAGGGGTCGATGTGCGAGAGGAAGCGGGCCTCCTCGCCGAGCACCTCGGGGGTGCTGTCCCCGGTCGCCGTCGCCATGCGGACAGTATGTCAGACGGCTCCGTGGCAATTGTTGCAAGTCATTCGCAAGTGCTTTACCGTCGCGTCCATGCACCACGCCAGGGCGACACTCCGCGAGCACGGCTACCGCCTGACGCCGCAGCGCACCCTGATCTGGGAGGTGTTGCGCGACGCCGGCGGGCACCTCACGGCAGATGAGGTGACGACCCGTGCGCAGCGGACGATGCCCGACGTCAACGCCTCCACGGTGTACCGCACGCTGGAGCTGCTGGTGGGCCTCGGCCTCGTCGTCGAGACGCGGCTCGAGGGCAGCGCCGGGTACTTCGAGGTGTCGCCGGAGCCGTCGCACCACCACTTCGTGTGTCGTTCGTGCGGCGCCGTGGAGCACTTCGGCGACGACCTGCTCGCGCCGGTCCGCACGGAGCTGACGGCTCGCGGCGGCGCGGTCGAGGAAATCCTCGTGACGGCGTTCGGGGTGTGCGGCGCCTGCCTCGACGCCCGCGGGGGCGCAGCCGAGCCCGCCTCCGGCGCCTGAGCGGACCAGGGCGGCCCGGTGCACCTCCTCGCCATGCACATCCCCGACGGGTACCTGGGCCCGCAGACGTACGGGCTGCTGTGGCTCGTCATGGTCCCCGTGTGGTTCGTCGCGGCGCGCAGGGTGAAACGCACGCTGCGCGCCCGTCAGGTCCCCCTGCTCGCCCTCGGCGCGGCGTTCTCGTTCGTGCTGATGATGTTCAACGTGCCGGTGATCGGCGGCTCCACCGGGCACGCCGTGGGTGCGACGCTCATCGCCGTCATCCTGGGGCCGTGGGCGGCGGTCATCGCCGTGTCGATCGCCCTCGTCATCCAGGCCGGGCTGTTCGGCGACGGCGGCATCACGTCGCTGGCCGCCAACTGCTTCAACATGGCCGTGGTGGCGCCGTTCGTCGGCTACTACGTGTTCCGCCTCCTGGCGGGCGACCGGCCGACGGCGCGGCGGCGGGTGCTCGCCGCCGGGGCCGCGGCATACGTCGCCCTCGTCGCCTCCGCGGTCGTCGCCGGCGTCGAGTTCGGCCTGCAGCCGTACCTCAACCACACCGCGGACGGACGGCCGCTGTACGCCCCCTACGGGCTCGCCGTCGCCGTGCCGGTGATGGCCCTCGAGCACCTCTTCTTCTTCGGCTGGGTCGAGGCGCTCGTGACGGTGGGTGTGGTGGCGGCGCTGGGGCGTTCCGACCCCGCCCTGCTCGAGATGAAGCCCGCCGCCCGCCCGCTGCGCTGGCTGTGGGCGGCGCTGGCCGTGGTCATCCTGCTCACGCCGCTGGGGGCGCTCGCGCCGGGCACGGCGTGGGGCGAGTGGAGCCCGGAGCAGCTGAAGGACATGGTCGGCTACGTGCCGGCCGACTTCGCCCGGCTCGGCGGCATGTGGCGGGCCGCCATGCCCGGGTACCTCACGCCGGGCGTGGACAACGCGCTGCTCGGCTACTTCGTGGCCGCTGTCGTCGGCGTGCTGGTGACCGTCGGCATCGCGCTGGCCGTCGGCGTGCTGCTGGCGCGGCCGCGCGGCGGCGGGGCCGCGGCCGCCGGAGGCACGGCCAACCAGGCGCCGGTCGCACCGCCGGAGGCGGCAGGGCGTGCCGCGCACCGCGGCCGCTCGCTCGCGCGCAAGGGTGCGGACGCCGTCGCCGGGGCGGTCGCCGACGTCATCCGCAACGAGGACGTCGCCGCGCGCCCCGGCCTGCTCCAGCGCCTCGACGCGCGCGTGAAGCTGGTCACTCTGGTCGTGTTCGCGGTGACGGCCACGCTGGTGCACTCCCTCTGGGCGCTGCTCGGGCTCGTCGCCGTGACCGTCGTGCTGGCGGCGCTCTCGCACGTCGCCGTCGGCTCGTTCGAGCGCAAGGTGTGGGCGTCGGCGGGCCTGCTCGCCTTCCTGATCGCGCTGCCGTCGGCGCTCTCGGTGTTCACGCCGGGGCCCGCGGCGTTGCAGCTCGGGCCCCTCACGCTGACCGAGCCGGGCCTGCTCGGCGTGGCGACGCTCGTCGCCCGCGTCGTCGCTGCCTCCGGGTTCGCCCTCCTCGTGGTGTGGACGATGCGCTGGTCCGACCTGCTGCGCGCCCTCACCTCGCTGCGTCTGCCCGACGTGGTCGTCGCGACGCTGGCGATGACCCAGAAGCAGATCCTCTCGCTCCTCACCGTGGTCGAGCAGATCCATCTGGCGCGCGAGAGCCGCACGCTCACGCGCGGGGCCGCGCGCGCCGACCGCGCCTGGGTCACGGAGCGCATGGCGTTCGTGGCGCGCACGTCGATGAAGCGCGCCGACGACGTGCACGACGCGATGCTGTCGCGCGGGTTCACCGGCGCGATGCCGTCGCTGATCCGGCCGCGGCTGGCCGCGCGCGACCGGCTGTGGCTGACGGCGACCCTGCTGCTCTGCGTCGCCGTCGTCTGGGCCGACCGGGTGATGGGGCCGTGAGCGGGCGCGCCGTCGAACCGGTCGTGAACCGGCAGGGTGACGGGGCGCCGGGTCCGTCCGGCGAGCCTGCGACGACGCCCGACTTCGAGCTCCGTGGCGTCGCGCACGCCTACAAGGCCGGCGGCACCGCGCTGGCCGGCCTCGACCTGACGATCGCGCCGGGCGAGCACGTCGCCGTGGTCGGCGCCAACGGCACCGGCAAGTCGACGCTGCTCAAGCTGCTCGACGGCCTCGTCTTCGCC
>CAIXSE010000465.1 GCA_903921965.1 uncultured Thermoleophilia bacterium
CGGCATGTGCATGTCGGCCCACTCGATGCGCAGCACGCCCTGCGGGGCGAGGCCGATGTCTTTGATGTCGTAGTCGGAAGCCAAGAGAACCCCTCACTGTTCGTCGTTGTCGTCCGCCGGCGGGACCCCGCAGGCGGCGAGTGTGAGACCGTGGTACGCCGCGACGATGGCGGCCGGGACGAGGACGTCGGAGACGGCGATGACACCCAGCTCGGCGACGGCCTGCGCCTCGAACGGCGTGAGCCGCCGGGCGTCGGCGACACCCGCCACCACCACGCCGGTCGAGTATACCCGAGGCCCGCCGGAGGCACGAACGAGGGCGGGTTGATATATGCCGGCCACCTGGGGGAAGTCGCGAGGCACGCCGGCCGGCCAGCAGCCGGTGAGCGGGCCGCGCAGCTCCAGGTTGACGTGGTCGCCGACGGCGAGCAGGGCGCCGGTGAGCCGCGCCGCCGGCGCCGGAGCCACCGGCACCACGAGGCCCACGGAGGAACCGCGCGCGAGACCGGCGAACAGCTCGAAGAGCGCGCCGGCGAAGGGCTCGCGCGGGCGCAGCTCCTCGCGCGCGAGCGGCGTGCACGCCGCGCCGGGGAAGAGCCACCGGCACTCGGCGGCCGCGCCGGACCCGGCCTGGCAGACGGCAGCGTCGACGCCGGTCCGCGACACGGCTCAGGCCGGACCGCTCAGCTTGGCCTTGAAGTCCTGGATGGCCTGCACCGGCGAGGGATCGACGCCGTACAGCAGAGCGAGGTAGAAGGACACGTAGTCGCCGAACTGGACCAGCGAGAAGAGCCGCGCCAGCGGCGACTCGCCCTCGGCGCGGGCGCGCTCGACCGCCACGCCGCGTGCCTGCAGCTCGGCGGCCGTGAGCTCCGCGCGGCGCGCCAGGCGCGGGTCGGCATGCGGGTCGTCGAGGAACACGGCCACCGTGGACGACGCCACGTGCGGCAGGCTCGTCCACCCCATCAGCTCGTTGTGGTTCAGCTCCGGCAGTTCGTTCCAGAAGGCCGGAGCCTTGGCGTTCTCGTTGACCTGGCCCTTCCAGCGCCGGGCCACAGGCGCCGTGAGCCCGGCGCCGTACACCACCGTCTGCCGCTGGTACAGGCGGAGCGCCAGCGCCTTGGCGGCGTTGCCGTCGCCGGGCCGCCGCGCGGGACCGAAGCGCTCGTTGCCGGCGCGCAGCACGGCGGCGGCCTCGTCGACCTGGGCGGCCACGTCGTGCGCGAGCTCTGCCGCCTCGAGCGCCGCCAGGACGGGCGCGGACAGGTAGCCCACGGCCGCCCGCGGCTGCCCGCCTCCGGGCACGCGCACGAGCTGGAGGTCGTGCGCCGCAGCCAGTTCCGCCAGGGCGCCGCCGGAGGCGATGCACACCGGCCGGCAGCCGCGCTCCAGGGCGGCGTGCACGCAGCTCAGCGTCTCCTCGGTCTGACCCGAGTAGCTCGCCGCCACGAGCAGCGTGCTCTCGTCCACCCACGCCGGGATCCGGTAGCCCCTCACCACCGTCGCGGGGACGGGCAGGCCCGGCAGGCAGGCGAGCACGAGGTCTGCGCCGATGGCGGAGCCGCCCATGCCGCAGGCCACCAGGGCGGCGGGACGCCCGGACGCAGCGCCGCCGGCCAGCGCCTCGCGGGCCACCGCGTAGCCCGCGGTGAGCTGACGCGGCAGTTCCGCGATCGCGGCGCACATGCCGCCGGCGTCGAGCAGAGCGACGTTCTCGGGCTCGAGCGCCGCGGCAGCCTCCGCGGCGTCGCGGCCGGCCCGCCCGGCGGCTTCGTCCGCGGCCACCCGTCACCCCTCCCGGATGATGGCGAGGAGCAGGTCGCGCTTCTCCTCCATCAGCGCCTGCGAATCGGCCCCCAGGTTGAGCCGCACGAGCGGCTCCGTGTTGGACGCGCGCACGTTGAAGTGCCAGTCGTCGTAGTCCACGGAGATGCCGTCCAGTTTCGTGACCTCGCCGTCGGAGAAGCGCGCCTCGATGCGCGCCAGCGCCGCCGGCACGTCGTCCACCACGGAGTTGATCTCGCCGCTGATGAAGTACTTCGTGCGCAGCGGCTCGAGCAGCTCGGCCATCGTCGCCTGCTTGCGCGAGAGCAGGTCGAGGATGAGCAGCGCCGGGATGAAGCCGGAGTCGGCGTTGTAGTTGTCGGCGAAGTAGTAGTGGCCCGACACCTCGCCGCCGAACAGCCCGCCCTCGCGGCGCATGCGCTGCTTGAAGAAGGCGTGCCCGACGCGGTTGAGCAGCGGCACGCCGCCGTTCGCGGTGATCACGTCGGGCACGGCGCGGCTGGCGCGCAGGTCGTACAGGATCTTCGCGCCGGGGTTCTTGATGAGCAGGGCCTCGGCGAGCAGCGCGGTGACGAAGTCGCCGGGCACGAACTCGCCGGCCTCGTCGATGAAGAAGCAGCGGTCGGCGTCGCCGTCCCAGGCGATGCCGAGGTCGGCCTTCTCGGCCATGACGCGCTCGCGGATCTCGCGGCTGTTCTCCTCGAGCAGCGGGTTGGGCTCGTGGTTGGGGAACGTGCCGTCGACCTCGAAGTACATCTCGACGCAGTCCAGCGGCGTGCCGCCGAAGACCAGCGGCGCCAGCTTGCCGGCCACGCCGTTGGCCGCGTCCATGACGACCTTGTACGGGCGGAACGCGACGGGGTCGACGAGCCCGTGCAGGTGCCGCACGTAGTCGGGGTAGAGGTCGACGCGCTCGATCGCGGGGTCGGCCTCCGGCAGGTCCGCCACCGCCTGGGCGCGCTCCTTGAGCTCGGGGATGCCGGCGTCGCCGCTGAGCGGGAGCGCGCCTTCGCCGACGAGCTTCATGCCGTTGTACTGCGGCGGGTTGTGCGAGGCGGTGACCATGGCCCCGCCGTCGAGCCCGCGAGAGGCGACACCGAAGTACAGCATCTCGGTGGGCACGAGACCGAAGTCGACCGTGCCCGTCCCGGCCGCTGCGGCGCCCGCGGCGAACGCCTGCACCAGGCCCGCCGAGGAGGGCCGAGGGTCCATGCCGGCGCCCAGGCGTGACGCGCCGAGCTGCCGGGCGAGCGCGTAGCCGATGCGCCCGGCCGCCGCCTCGTCGAGCTCCTGCGGGTAGAGCCCGCGCACGTCGTACGCCTTGAAGATGCCGTCGGGGATCGTCATCGGGCCTCCCTGCCGCGAAACGCCTCGCTGAACTGGATGGAGTTGTCGGGGAGCACCGTCCCCGGGTACAGGCAGATGCCGCCGGCCAGGCGGTTGCCGGCGCCGACGTCGCAGCCCTCGCCGACGACGGCGCCCTCGAGGTGGGTGCCGGCGCCGATGACCGTGCCGCGCACCACGATGCTGAGCTCGACCTGGGCGTGGGGACCGAGCGTGACCCCGCCCTGCACGGCGGACTCGACCACGGTCGCGCCCTCGCCGACCACCGACCCGGCGCCCAGCACCGCGAGGGGCCCGATACGCGCTTCCTTGCCCACCTTCGCGCCCTCACCGACGTACACCGGCGGCACGAGGCGGGCACCGGGCTCGACCTCGGCCGACGGCGCCACGTAGCTGTAGTGGTCGCCCAACAGTGCGGCGACCGCAGTCTGCACCGTGCCCTCGAGGATGTCGAAGTGCGCCTGCAGGTAGCTCTCGGGCGTGCCGATGTCGCGCCAGTACCCGCGGCCGGCGTGACCGTAGAGCGAGCCGGCCTGGGCGAGCTTGGGGAACACGCCCCGCTCGATGCTGAACAGGCGGCCG
>CAIXSE010000466.1 GCA_903921965.1 uncultured Thermoleophilia bacterium
CTGGCCAGCATCGTCCAGTTCTGGGTGGGCTGGCAGTTCTACACCACGGCCCTCACCGCGCTGCGCCACGGCAGCACCACGATGAACACCCTCGTGGCGATGGGCTCGTCGGCCGCCTACATCTACAGCGTGCTCGGCGTGCTCTTCCCCTCCTGGTTCATGCACCAGGGCATGAGCATGCCTATGTACTTCGACTCGGCCGCCTTCATCATCACCCTCATCCTCTTCGGACGGCTGCTGGAGGCGCGCGCCAAGGGCCAGACCGGGGCCGCCATCAAGGCCCTCATCGGCCTGCAGCCGCGCACCGCGCGCGTCCTGCGCGACGGCGTGGAGACCGACGTGCCGATCGCCGACGTGGTCGCCGGCGACGCCGTCGTCGTCCGGCCCGGCGAGAAGGTCCCGGTCGACGGCGTCGTCACGTCCGGTTCCTCGCCGGTCGACGAGTCGATGCTCACCGGCGAGCCGCTGCCGGTGACCAAGCGCGCCGGCGACGAAGTCATCGGCGCCACCATGAACACCACCGGGTCGTTCACGTTCACGGCCACCAAGGTCGGCGCCGACACCGCTCTCGCGCAGATCATCCGCCTCGTCGAGCAGGCGCAGGGGTCGAAGCCGCCCATCGCCCGCCTGGCCGACGTCATCGCCGCCTGGTTCGTGCCGGCCGTCATCGGCATCGCCACGGTCACCCTCGTGGTGTGGCTGGTCTTCGGCCCCTCACCTTCGCTCAACTACGCGCTGCTCAACTTCGTGGCCGTGCTCGTGATCGCGTGCCCGTGTGCCCTGGGGCTGGCGACACCCACGGCCATCATGGTCGGCACCGGCAAGGGCGCCGAGAACGGGGTGCTCATCCGCGACGGCAGCGCCCTGGAGACCGCGCACAAGCTGGACACCGTCGTCCTCGACAAGACCGGGACGATCACCGAGGGCAAGCCCAGGGTGACCGACGTCCTGCTGTCCGACGGCGCGGGCGACCTCGGCGAAGACGGCCTGCTGCGCCTGGTCGCCGCCGCGGAGCGCGGGAGCGAGCACCCGCTCGCCGTGGCCGTGCTCGCCGCCGCGGAGGAGCGCGGGCTGGTCCTGCCCGAGGCGACCGGCTTCGAGGCCGTCGCCGGCCACGGCATCCGCGCCGTGGTGGACGGCCGCACCGTCGTCGCCGGAAACGAGCGCCTCGCCGGCGCGGCGGCCGGCGACGCCGGCCTCGACCGGCTGTCGGACCAGGGCAAGACGGTCATCACCGTGCAGGTCGACGGGGCGCCGGCCGGCGCCATCGCCGTCGCCGACACCGTCAAGCCCGGCTCGGCGGCGGCCGTCGAGCGGCTCCGCGAGCTCGGCCTCGAGGTCGTCATGCTCACCGGCGACCACCGCCGCACGGCGGAGGCCATCGCCGCGTCAGTGGGCATCGACCGCGTGGTCGCCGAGGTCCTGCCCGAGCAGAAGGAGGCGCAGATCGCCGCGCTGCAGGGCGAGGGCAGAAGAGTCGCCATGGTCGGCGACGGCATCAACGACGCGCCGGCCCTGGCCCGTGCCGACATCGGCATCGCCATCGGCACCGGCACCGACGTCGCCATGGAGGCCAGCGACGTCACCCTCATGTCCGGCGACCTGGGCGGCGTCGCCACCGCCATCGGGCTCTCGCGGGCCACGATCCGCGTGGTGAAGCAGAACCTGTTCTGGGCGTTCGCCTACAACGTGGCGCTCATCCCGCTGGCCGCCGGGGTGTTCTACCCCGCCTTCGGCATCCTGCTGAACCCGATCTACGCGGCCGCGGCCATGGGCCTCTCGAGCGTGACGGTCGTCAGCAACAGCCTGCGCCTGCGCCGCTTCAAGGCCGGCTGAGCCCGGAAGAGGGGCTGCGCCCGCGGCACAGCGGTGCGCCGCGACTTCAGACCGTTGAGCAGACGCCCGGCTGGCGAAGCGTCGCGCGGAGTCTTCTCCATCTTGTCGAAGCTCCCCCCGACACTACGGACAACGACCGGCCCGGATGTCCATACTCACGTCCATTGTCATCGTTGTGCACCCGGTGGGACCATGGAACCATGCTGCGAGTCCTCGATCGCCACGCGATCGGCCAGCTCCTGCGCACGAAAGGCGTCGACGCCTGGGGAGTGGCCGTCAACGAACCCCGTCTTCCGCTGGCGCAGGAGCTGCCCACGGCCGTCTCCATACTCATGCGCATCGACCCGCTGGTGGTGCGCACGCTCCGCGACGGGCCAAGCCCGGAGTACGCGCGCGAGTACCTGCGCCTCAACGTCGCCCTCGACGACGCCGCCGGCACGCTCGCGGAGGTCCTGCGGGTGCACGGCAACCGCGCGGAGCACGTGCCGGCCACGGGACCGGGCGGCGGCAACGGACACCGCCCCTTCCCACACAAGACCGCCGCCACGAGCGCCGGGCTGGGCTGGATCGGCAAGACGGCGCTGTTCGTCTCTCGCGACTTCGGACCGGCGGTGCGGCTCGCCACCGTGTTCACCGACCTCGTGCTCCCCGCAGGCGAGCCCGAGCGTGTGGGGCGGTGCGGTGACTGCCGCGACTGCGTGGACGCCTGCCCCGCCGGCTGCGGGCACGACGTCACCTGGCGCACCGGCATGGCGCGGGACGAGCTCTTCGACGCCGCCGCCTGCCGCCACCACATCGCGCAGTACCGGACGACTGGCGAGAGGATCTGCGGCATCTGCATCGGCGCCTGCCCGCGCTCGCGGCGCAGCTGACGGGCAGACCCTCCCCGTAGGGCCGGGCGGCGCGGCCGGGTCGTGTGACCCGGCCGCGCCGCCCGCGGCTTCACGTCCTGCGCGGAGCGCAGCCGGTGCGACGCTCACCTGGGCAGGACCGGCCCCCTGTCCAGGATGAGCCAGGCGGTGTACACCGGCGCAGCGGGACTGGTGCGGTCTACCCGGCCGTGGACGAGGACGCGGTCCCCCACGGCGACGGCGCCCAGGCTGACGACCTCCGCGCCGTCGTCCCCGACCTTCATGATCACGGCCTTGCCGGCGAGCGTGCACGTGATCTCCCTCCCGACGACGGCCTTCCTGCCCTTGACGACCTTGACCGTCAGCGCGTTCGCGCCGACGTTCGTCGCCGTCACCTCGGCCTTCCACACGAACGGCCGCGCCTTGACCGCGGAGCCGTCCGGCTTCGCCGCCAGCGAGGGCCCGGCGACGGCCGCCAGCATGAGGGCCGCGGCCGCGGCGAGCACGACCAGCGCGCCCGCCGGGCGCCGGATGCGCCGCTTCGAGCCGATCCTTCTCGTCATCATCGTCGTCCTCCTTGTAGACAGTCGCGGTGTGCAATCACCGTCACGACGTGGCACTCTGAGGAACGTGCCACCGGGTGCGGAGGTTAGGGGCCGTACGGGCTCCGCCGGCGCTAACGTCCCGGCCCGTGGCGGCGTTCATAGGAGTGACGATGGCAGTCGATCCGCATGATGCGCGCGTAGCACACGACGAAGACGACGCTCCCGCAGGCCGCGGCGCGCGCCCGTCCGCTCGCGAGGACGCCCAGCTCGTGGAGGCACTCCGTGCCGGCGAGCCGGACGCGTTCGCAACGCTCGTCGCCGACTACCAGCGAGCCGTGTTCACCCTCGCGCTCCGGCTCGTGCGCGACAGGGAGGACGCCCGCGACATCACGCAGGACGTGTTCATCAAGGCTTACGGGGCCGTGCCGCGCACGACCGGCGACCTGCACCTGTGGGCGTGGCTGTACCGGGTGACGGTGAACGCGTGCTGGGACCACCTGCGCGCGGCGAGCCGGCGGCCGCGGCCCGCCGAGGACGCCGAGGAGCTCGCGGCGAGCCGGTCCGCCGACGAGACCGAGCACGCCGAGGTGGCGCGGCTGTTCTCGGAGAGCCTCGCCGCGCTCCCGCCCCGGCAGCAGGCCGCGCTCGTGCTCAAAGACATCCACGGCCTCGACCACGCCGACATCGCGCAGGCGCTCGGCATCACGAGAGGCTCGTCCAAGGTCCTCCTGTTCCACGCCCGCCACTCGTTCCGGCGGGCGTACACGGCGCTCGCCGCGGACGACGGCCGCCCCTCGGCGGCCTGCCGCGTGGCGGAGCAGGCAGCAGCCGCGTCGGTCGGCGGCCGTCTCGGGGCGGCGGAGCGGCGCGCGGTGCTCAGCCACGCCCGCGACTGTCCCGACTGCCGCAAGGTCGTGCAGAGCTGGCAGGGGCCGCGCGCCGTGGGCCTCGCGCTCGCGCTCCCCATGGTGGCGGCGCCGCACCTGTTCGGCGGCCCGGCAGCCGGACCGGGCGTGCTGGGCCCGGCACTGAC
>CAIXSE010000467.1 GCA_903921965.1 uncultured Thermoleophilia bacterium
ACGCTGGGGCGTAGCCAAGTGGTAAGGCACCGGGTTTTGGTCCCGGCATCCGGAGGTTCGAATCCTCCCGCCCCAGCCACCATCAGAACGCGCAGTCGCGCCCACACCGCCGCCGGGTGACACACATGACCGAGAACTCCACCGCCAGCCGTCCCGCCCTCGCCGTCGTGATCCTCGCGGCCGGGCTCGGGACCCGCATGAAGTCCGAGGCTCCGAAAGTGCTCCACGAGGTCTGCGGGCGCCCCATGCTGTCGTACGTCATCGACGCCGCCCTCAGCATCTCGCCCTCGCGGGTCGTGGTGGTCACCGGGCCCGAGCAGGACGCCGTCGCCGAGATCCTCCCCGTCGGCTGCGAGCGCGCCGTGCAGCAGGAGCGGCGCGGCACCGGCGACGCCGTCCGCGCCGGCCTCGCGCCGCTCGACGGCTTCAGCGGCGACGTCATGGTGCTGTACGGCGACGTGCCGCTGGTCGACGGGGAGTTCGTCGCCGCCCTGTCGCGCACGCACCACGAGGCCGAGGCCGCGGCCACGCTCACGACCGTGCGCCTGGACGACCCTGCCCACTACGGGCGCATCGTGCGCGACGACGCCGGGCGCGTGGCGCGCATCGTCGAGTTCCGCGACGCCGACGCCGCCGAGCGCGCCGTCACCGAGATCAACGTCGGCCTGTACGTGTTCCGCGCCGACGCCCTGCGACCGGCGCTCCAGCGCCTCACCGGCGACAACGACCAGGGCGAGCTGTACCTCACCGACGTCGTGCACCTGCTGATCGACGCGGAGCACCTCGTGGCCGTGCACGAGACCGACGACGCCGAGATGTGCATGGGCGTGAACTCGCGGGTGGAGCTGGCGCTCGTCAACGCCGCCATGCGGCGGCGCCTGCTCGAGCGCCTCATGCTCGCCGGCGTCTCCGTAGAGGACCCGGCCACCACGTACGTCGACTGGGGCGTGGAGGTCGGGCGCGACACGCTGCTCCGCGCCGGCACGCACCTGCTCGGCCGCACGACGGTCGGCGCCGCCTGCGAGATAGGCCCCGGCGCCTTCCTGCGCGACGCTTTCGTCGGCGACCGCGCGCGCGTCGTCAGCTCCAACCTGTCGGAGTGCGTCATCGGCTCGAAGTGCAGCGTGGGGCCGTACGCCTACATCCGCCCCAACACCGTGCTCGCCGAGGGCGCCAAGGCCGGTACCTTCGTCGAGATCAAGAACAGCCGCATCGGCGAGGGCAGCAAGGTGCCGCACCTCAGCTACGTGGGCGACGCCGTCGTCGGCCGCGGCAGCAACATCGCGGCCGGCAACATCACCGCCAACTACGACGGCTTCGAGAAGCACGCCACCACGATCGGCGACGGCGTGCGCACCGGCAGCGACACCACGCTCGTCGCGCCGGTCACACTCGGCGACGGCTCCTTCACCGCCGCCGGCTCGGTGATCACCCGCGACGTCCCGCCGGGAGCCCTGGGCGTGGCTCGCGGCCGCCAGGAGAACGTCGAGGGCTACGCCGAGCGCCGTGCGGCGCGCCGCCTCCTCGAGCAGAGCCGGGACGACGCCTGAGGCCCGCGGGGTCCGGCGCTCTTCCTCTGGTACAATCCCTGTTCGGCCGGCGTCAGACGGAAGGGGACGAGGTGGCCGATTCCTCCTGCTGCGTGATCACCACACAGAAGCGCCTCAAGCTCTTCGCGGGGCGCAGCAATCCGGCGCTCGCCGAGAAGATCGCCGAGAAGCTCGACATCCAGCTCGGCGGCGTACAGCTCGAGACGTTCGCCAACGGCGAGATCTACGCGCGCTACGAGGAGAACGTGCGCGGCACCGACCTCTTCATCGTGGCCTCGCCCTGCGGCAAGGGCCACGTCAACGACGAGGTCATGGAGCTCCTCATCATGATCCAGGCGGCCAAGCTGGCCTCCGCGCGTCGCGTCACCGCCGTCATCCCCTACTTCCCGTACTCACGGCAGGACAAGAAGAGCGCCTCGCGCGAGCCCATCACCGCCCGTCTCATGGCGACCCTGCTCGAGGCCACCGGCGCCGACCGCGTGCTCTCCATGGATCTGCACCAGGGCCAGATCCAGGGCTTCTTCACCATCCCTGTCGACCACATGACGGCGGTGCCCATGCTGGCCGACTACTTCCTCTACAAGGACTTCGGCGGCCGCCAGATCGTCGGCGTCTCCGCCGACGCCGGCGGCGTCAAGCTCACCAAGCGGTTCATCAACCGCCTGCCCGGCGCCGGCCTCGCGGTGCTCACCAAGATGCGCCCCGAACACAACCGCGCCGAGACCATGCACTTCATCGGCGACGTGCGCGACAAGATCGCCGTGGTGGTCGACGACATGATCGACACCGGCGGCTCCGTGGTGAACGCCGTCCAGACCCTGTACGACAACGGCGCCAGCGAGGTGTACGTCACCGCCACGCACGGCGTCTTCTCGCCGCCGGCGTTCGAGCGCCTGCGGGAGTCCCCCGTCAAGGAGGTCGTGGTCACCGACACCGTGCCGGTGAACCCCGGCCCCCTGGACGGCAAGATCAAGGTGCTGTCGGTGGCCGACACCCTCGCCAGCACCATCAAGAACGTGTTCGAAGACGAGTCGGTGAGCGAGCTGTTCGCCGGCGAGAACCAGCTGTTCTAGGAGACGACCAATGGACAAAGTCAGCCTCGTCGTGCAGCCGCGCGACACCACCGGTTCCCGTGCCGCAGGCCGCCTGCGCAAGTCGGGCCTCATCCCAGGCGTGCTCTACGGGCACGGCAAGCACGCCACGCTCATCGCCGTCGACCCGCACGACCTGCGCGACGCCCTCAGCTCCGAGGCAGGCCGTCACGCCGTGCTCGACGTCACGATCGAGGGGCACAAGCGCGCCCACAAGGCGATCGTGAAAGACATGCAGCACGACGCCGTGCGGACCACGGTCACGCACATCGACCTCCAGGAGATCCGCCTCGACGAGGTCATCGAGACCACGGTCGCGGTGCGCTTCGAGGGCGAGTGCAAGGGCGTCAAGGCCGGCGGCATGCTCGAGGAGGCCATCCGCGAGGTCACGGTGAAGGGCAAGGTCACCGCCATCCCCGAGCACCTCGCGCTCGACATCACCGACCTCGGACTGGGCCACACCGCCAAGGTCAGCGAGTTGCAGGTGCCTGAGGGTCTCGAGGTCATCGACGACCCCGAAGAGGTCCTTTGCTCGGTCATCCCGCCGCGCGGCACCGCCGCCGAGGGCGAGGAAGAGGCCGGCGAAGAAGCCGCGCAGGCCGAGCCCGAACTCGTCGGCAAGTCCGGGGAGCCCGAAGACTGACGCCGGGGCGGCCGTCCGCCGTCCGCGGCCGAGGCGTCCGTGGCCCTCGTCCGCCCGCAGAACAGCATCGAGTACCTCATCGTCGGCCTGGGGAATCCCGGGCCGACGTATGAGGGTACCCCTCACAACATCGGCTACCGGATCGTCGAGGAGCTGGCGCGCCGCCACGGCCTGCCGCGGCCGAAGCGCGGGTTCGAGGGCCGCGTGGCCGAAGGCTCCGTGCGCGGCCGCTCCGTGCTGCTGCTCCAGCCCACCACGTTCATGAACGACTCCGGCCGCAGCGTGGCCGCGGCGCTGCGCGCCCTCAAGCTGCCGCTCGAGCGCTGCATCGTGGTCCACGACCACATCGACCTGCCGT
>CAIXSE010000468.1 GCA_903921965.1 uncultured Thermoleophilia bacterium
GCCGACCTCGACGACATCATCCTGCCCGGCGTGACCAACTGGAACAGCCCGGGGTTCTTCGCCTACTTCCCGTCCAACGCCGACCTCTCCACGGTGCTGGCCGACCTCGTCTCGTCCGGGCTCGGCGTCCAAGGCATGAGCTGGCAGACGAGTCCCGCCGCGACCGAGCTCGAGGACGTGGTCATGGAGTGGCTGCGCGAGATGGTCGGGCTGCCCGGCACGTTCACCGGCGTCATCCAGGACACCGCCAGCACGGCCACGTTCACGGCCCTGCTGTGCGCGCGCGAGCGCACGACCGGCTTCTGCCAGAACCGCGGCGGCCTGCAGACCGAGAAGGCGCCGCTGGTCGTGTACGCCTCGGACCAGGCGCACAGCTCCATCCCCAAGGCCGCCCTGCTGGCAGGGTTCGGCGAGGAGAACCTGCACCTCGTCGGCACCGACGGCGACCACGCCATGCGTATCGACCTCCTGCGCATCGCCGTGGAGAAGGACATGGCGGCGGGCCGGCGGCCGTGCGCCGTGGTGGCCGCCGTCGGCACCACCGCCACCACCGCGCTAGACCCGGTGCGCGGCATCGCCGAGCTGGCCGCGCGCGCGGGCATGTGGCTCCACGTCGACGCCGCGCTCGCCGGTACGGCGATGATCTGCCCCGAGTACCGCTGGATGTGGGACGGCGTGGAGGCCGCCGACTCCGTCGTCTTCAACCCGCACAAGTGGCTCGGCACCGTCTTCGACCTCTCCGCTTACTACGTGCGCGACCCCGAGCACCTCGTGCGCGTCATGAGCACCGACCCGAGCTACCTGCGCACGGCCCAGGACGGCCTCGTGCGCAACCTGCGCGACTGGGGCATCCCGCTCGGCCGCCGCTTCCGCTCCCTCAAGCTGTGGTTCCTGCTCCGCGACCAGGGCGTCGAGGGCCTGCAGGCGCGCATCCGCCGCGACGTCGCGAACGCCGCCTGGCTGGCGGAGCAGGCAGACGCGGCGCCGGGGTGGGAACGCCTCGCGCCGGCGCCGCTCCAGACCGTGTGCGTGCGCCACGTGCCACCCGCGCTGGCCGGCGACGAGGACGCGCTCACGGCCCACAACCTGGCCGTCGCCGCCCGGGTCAACGAGGCCGGCCGCGCCTACCTCACGCCTTCGCTGCTGAAAGGCAGGCAGATGATCCGCGTCTCCATCGGTGCCCTCGGCACCGAGCGTGAGCACGTGCAGATGGCCTGGGACGAGCTGCGCGACGCCGCCCGGGACAGGGGATGACGTCGTGCCCGTCGAAGTGACCACTCGGTAGCGCGGCCAACGGCGCCGGGCATCCGGTCACGGACTCGCGCCGCCGCCACGGTACGGAGCGCCCGCTCGGGCGGCGCCGGCGCGCCGGGAACGCAGAACGGGAAGGGGACGGCGATGACGAAGAAAGGGCCGGAGGACACTGGCGACGCTGCCGCGAAGGACGCGGCGGAAGAGGCCGCCGCCGAACAGACCGCCATCACGCAGGCGGTCGCCGGACCGGCGGACGCAGCTGCAGAGTCGGCCGGGACGCGGGCCTCGAAGGCGGCCGCCGACCCGGCCTCGGTGGCCGGGCCGCGGCACCGCATCCGTGGCCGCGTCCACACGGTGCTGATCGGCATCCTGGTACTGCTCTCGTGCCTGACCGTCGTGGCGACGGGCATCGCGTGGTGGGCCCACTACACGACCCTGAACACCGACGGCTACATGAAGATCGTCGGGCCGATCGGCAAGGACCCCGAGGCCATCAAGGCTCTGAGCACGTACATCTCCGGCCAGGTCGTCACGGCGATCGACCTGCAGGGTCGCGCCGAGTCGGCGCTCCCGTCGCAGCTCAAGTTCCTCGCCGGACCGCTCACCTCCCAGGTCCAGGGGTTCGTCCAGAAAGAGACCGACAAGCTGCTGAGCACCGACAAGGCCTACCAGGCCTGGCTCAAGATCAACGAGGTCGGCCACCAGGCGGTCGTCGGCCTGCTGCGCAACGAGAACACCTACACCTACGTGAAGGGCAGCGACGTGAAGCTGAACCTGCTGCCCCTGGTGAGCGCGGCCATCCAGTGGGTGATCGGCAAGCTGCCGGGGGCCATCGCCGGCAACGTCAACGTGCCCGTCATCCAGGCGACCACGCCGCCCGACCAGGCGATCCAGGAGATCTCGCAGTGGTCGGGCAGGACGCTTCCCGCCGACTTCGGGCAGATCACCCTGCTCGAGAGCGACGCGCTGGGCCCGGCGCAGACCGCCATCAGGATCTTCGACGCCATGATGTGGATCATGCCGCTCATCGTCGCCGTGCTCGTCGCGCTCTCCATCTGGCTGTCGCACCGGCGCCGGACGACCATCATCGTGCTGGGCATCGGCGTGGTGGTCTCGCTGATCATCACGCACGTGGTGGTCAACCGGCTCACGCAGATGCTGATCGACAGCCTGACCCCAGGGACCGCGAAGACGCTGATGAGCGACATCGTCGACCGGTCGCTCGACCCGCTCGCCACGGCCACCGCCTGGATCTGCGTCATCGGCGCCCTGGTGGCGGTCGTGGCCTGGATCGTGGGGCGCAAGGACATCCAGCAGTTCGCGGTGAAGGCCGGCAAGACGGGCGCCGGCAAGGCCGACGAACTGGCGAAGTCCGACACGCCGACGCTGCGCTGGATGCGCAAGAACGTGGCGCTCCTGCGCATCATCGGTCTCGTCGTGCTCCTCATCCTGCTGCTGGTCTCGGCGTCCTCGTGGTTCTGGATCGTCACCTTGCTCATCCTGCTGGCGCTGTACGAAGTGGCGGTCAGCTACGTGAGCGGGGAGTGGCCCTTCAGGGACCGCGCGCCGCAGCACACCGCGGAGTGACGGTCTGGATCGAGAAGCCGGGGGGCGGGCCGCAGGCGGCCCGCCCCCCGGCTTCCGCGTCCCGGCGCCCGGACGCGGCCGTCGGGACGGACGAGACGTCCGGCACGGCCGTCCGGCACGGCCGTCCGGCGCGTCAGGCACGCCGCGCGGCGCCGAAGGTGTCGCCGCGCCGCGCAGCGGGCACGACGAGACCATGACCTGGGTCGTCGTGCTCATCATCCTCGTCGTGCTCGTCGCCGCCGTCTGGCTCGTCCCGCGCTGGCTGCGCCGCCGCCGGGACAGGCGACGCCGTCGCCTCATCCGCACGCTCGAGCAGCGCCGCGGCTCGCGCGTCATCACGATGATCCACCGCCAGGAGACGGCCACCCTGCTGGGCATCCCCTTCCCGCGCTACATCGACGTCGAGGACTCCGAGCAGGTGCTCAAGGCCGTGCGCATGACGCCGCCCGCCATGCCCATCGACCTCGTCCTGCACACGCCCGGAGGGCTGGTGCTGGCCTCGGACCAGATCGCCTGCGCGCTCAAGCGGCACCAGGGCAGGATCACGGTGCTGGTGCCGCACTACGCCATGTCGGGCGGCACGCTCGTGGCACTGGCCGCCGACGCCATCCTCATGGACGCCGACGCCGTGCTCGGCCCCGTGGATCCGCAGCTCGGCAACCCGCTGCGCGGCATGTGGCCGGCGGCGTCCATCCTCGCCGCGCTGAGCGAGCCCAACCCAAACCGCGACGACCAGACGCTGATCCTGGGCGACCTCGCGCGCAAGGCCATCGCCCAGGTGCGCGACACGGTCGAGGAGCTGGTCCGCGACCGGCTCCCGGGGCGCGCCGCCGAGCTGGCCGCGACGCTGAGCGAGGGCCGCTGGACGCACGACTACCCCATCCGCATCGACGAGGCCCGCGCTCTGGGACTGCCGGTCGAGGAGGGTCTGCCCGGCGAGGTGTACGAGCTCATGGACCTCTACCCGCGCCGTTCGCAGCGACGGCCGTCGGTCGAGTACATCCCCGCGCCGTACACCGGCGGCGGCGAGAAGAAGTGACACGACGCCGGCCGGCGGCGCACGGCGCCAGCCGGCACCAGGCGCCGGAGGAGGCAGGCGTGGACGACGGCATCGCCGAGCGGTACCTGAGGGAGACGCGGCACAGCCGCGAACGGCTGGTCGGCGGGCGCATGGACTGGAACGACCAGCCGGCCTGGTTCAAGACCTACCCGGAGGCGCCACGCGTCCCGCTTCCCGAGCCGGCCGTCGCGCCGCCGGGCGGCGAGCAGCAGGACCTCTTCGGGGTGCTCGGGCGGCGGCGCAGCCTGCGCGAGTACGGGCCCCCGCCGCTCACTCTCGGGGAGCTCTCGGCGCTGCTGTGGGCGGCCGCCGGGGTCACGGCGCTGCGGCACGGCTTCGCCTTCCGCACCGCGCCGTCGGCCGGCGGCCTCTTCCCCATCGAGCACTACGTGGCGGCGCACCGGGTGGAGGGCCTCGAGCCCGGTGTGTACCACTACGCCGTGCTCGAGCGCGCCCTCGAGCGCGTCGTGACCGGCGACGTGCGCCTGCAGCTGGCGCGCGCCGCCCTCGACCAGCGCATCGCCGCGGACGCGGACGCGGTGTTCGTGTGGACGGCCGTGCTGCAGCGCTCGCGCTGGAAGTACGGGCAGCGCTTCGTGCGCTACGTGCTGCTGGACGCCGGCCACATCGCCGAGAACGTGGCCCTGGCCGCCGTCGCGCTCGGGCTCGGCACCTGCCAGATCGCCGCCTTCTTCGACGACGAGGCGGCGGCCCTGCTCGGCGTGGACCCGGACGAGGAGCCGGTCGTCTACATGACCACGGCCGGCAGGCCGGCAGGCTGAGCCGGGCGGCGACGGCCCCGCCACGAGCGGCGGCCGGCGGGACCGCGCGCGACCCGCGCGGCAGCGGCCGCGGGGCCCGGCCCGGCGCCCGGCCCTTCACACCTCCGGCAGGCCTCCCTCGAGCCAGGCGAGCAGGTCGGCCACCGGCGCGTCCCGCTCCGCCTCGTTGAAGATCTCGTGCAGGAGGCCGGGGTAGACGAGCAGCTTCTTGTCGCGCGAGCCCGCCGCAGCGAACAGCTCGCGCGCCGCGTCGGTGTGCGCCACGGGGTCGTCGGCGCCGGCCATGACCAGCAGGTGCTGGGTGATGCGGCCGGCGTGCGCCAGCGCCGACTTCTGCGCCGAGAGCACCTCCGTCGCCCAGCGCGCCGTCGCCGCCCCGTGGTTGAGCGGGTCGGTGCGGTACGCCGCGACCACCTCGTCGTCGTGCGAGAGGCCGGCCGCGTCGAGCGTGTTGCCGACGTCCATGGCCGGAGCGACGACAGAGGCCAGGTGCGCGAGCGCGAGCTTGTACCGGGGCACGGGCTCTGCGAGCCGCAGGAACGGGGCGGAGAGCACCACGCCCGCGAGGTCGCGCGGCCGGCGCTGCTCCACGAAGCACGCGGCGATGAGCCCGCCCATGCTGTGGCCGAGCAGGAAGAGCGGGCGCCCGGCCGCCTCGCCGCGGACCCAGTCGAGGAAGGCCGCGGTGTCGTCGAGGTACTCGCGGAAGCGGGTCACGTGGCCGCGGCGCCCCGGCGAACGGCCGTGGCCGCGGAGGTCGTAGACGAACGTGGCGAAGCCCCTCTCGGCGAGCTCCCCGCCGAGCTGGCGGTAGCGCCCGCCGTGCTCCCCGTAGCCGTGCACGACGGCGACCGCGGCACGCGCCTCGCCCGACGGGCGGACCGCGTGGCGCGCCAGCTGCACGCCGTCCGGCGCTGCGAACTGGTCGGACGTCTCGCTCCAGGTGTCCGGCATGCTCCCTCCTCGAGGCGTGTCGCGGGACCCGCTCCCCCATGCTACAGTCGAGCCAGGGTGAAGGCACACACGCACATCGCACGACGCGGCCGACCCGGGGCGCGGCGCCCGCGGGTCGCGGCGGCGCTGGCCGCCACGGCCGGGTCGGTGCTCCTGCTCTTCGCACTGCCGGCGTGCGCGGCACAGACCGGGAGCGCCGCCGCGAGCGGCGGCACGTCCGCGGACGCGAAGACGGCGCCGCGCGGAGCGGCCGGCGACGACTGGAAGCACGTGCTGCAGGTCGTCGCCAACCTGCGCGCCGATCCCCCGTCCCGTCCTCTCGTCCTGCTGCTCGGCGGCTCCGCCGCGCGCGAGTCCACCGTCGACGACGCCTCCTGGACGGCGCAGGTCGCGGCCGGCGGCGGCCCTGCGGTGGCCGCCTACAACCTCGGCTCCCGCAACCGCACCCTGGCGCAGGACCTCGCCCTGGTGAAGGAGCTGCCCGCCGGGTCGGGCATCGTCTACATCGGCATCAACGTGGGCCGGTTCACCTCGCCGCCGTCCTCGCCCAAGCTGGACTTCCCCGAGCCCGTGGCCACGCTGCCGGCCTACGCACAGCACCAGTACACGCAGAGCGCGATCAAGTCCGCGGCGAAGAAGAAGGCCCTGGTGGGCGCGTGGATGGACCAGCGCTACCCGGCCTTCAAGGCCAACTACTCGTCCAGTCTCAAGGCTCTGGGCGCGCTCGTCCGCGCCTGCAAGAGCAAGGGGTACACGCCGGTGCTCCTCGAGCTGCCCCGCGACACGGAGGTCATCGGGAGCGCGCTCGACGCCCCGGTCAGGCGCTTCACCGCTTCCTGCAAGGCGCTCGCGCAGCA
>CAIXSE010000469.1 GCA_903921965.1 uncultured Thermoleophilia bacterium
ATCGCGACCGTGGCGAACGATCTGGGCACCACGGTCACGGGCATCCAGACGGCCATCACCCTGTACACGCTGGTGATGGCCTGCCTCATGATCGTCGGCGGCAAGCTCGGCAGCATCATGGGCCGCCGGCGCGCCTTCGCCGTCGGCGCCATCGTCTACGGCTGCGGCTCCCTGACGACGGCCCTGGCGCCGAACCTGGGGGTGCTGCTGCTCGGCTGGTCTCTCCTCGAGGGCATGGGCGCCGCGCTCATCATGCCGGCCATCGTGGCCCTCGTGGCCGGCAACTTCCCGCCGGAGGCGCGGCCCAGGGCCTACGGCCTCGTGGCCGCCGCCGGCGCCATCGCCGTGGCCGTCGGCCCGCTGCTCGGCGGGCTGGTCACCACCTACGCCTCTTGGCGGTACGTGTTCGCCGGCGAGGTGGTCATCGTGATCTTCATCCTCCTCGTGTCGCGCAAGATCCACGACGCGCCCGTCGACCGCAAGCCGAAGCTCGACGTGATCGGCGCGGTCCTCTCCTCCACCGGCCTCGCGCTGGCCGTGTTCGGCGTGCTCAAGTCGTCGGAGTGGGGCTGGATCAGGCCCAAGGAGGGCGGCGACGACATCCTCGGCCTGTCGCCGACCTTCTGGCTCATCCTGGCCGGTCTGCTCGTGCTGTGGCTCTTCGTACGCTGGCTCTCGCACATGGAGAAGGCCGGCAAGGAGCCCCTCATCGACAGAGCGCTGTTCAAGAGCAAGCAGCTCACCGGAGGGCTCATCGCCTTCATGTTCCAGTTCCTGCTGCAGTCCGGCGTCTTCTTCGTCGTGCCGCTGTACCTCTCGGTGGTGCTCGGCCTGACGGCCGTCGACACCGGCGTGCGCCTGCTGCCGCTCTCCATCGCCCTGCTCGTGGCCGCCGTCGGCGTCCCGCGGTTCTTCCCGCGCGCGCGGCCCCGCGGCGTCGTGCGCCTGGGCATGCTGCTCTTCCTGGCCGGCATCGTGGTGCTCATGACCGGCATCGACGTCGATGCCACCGAGAAGGTCATCTTCGTGCCGATGGTGCTCGTCGGCCTCGGCATCGGCTGCCTCGCCTCGCAACTCGGCGCCGTGACCGTCTCGGCCGTGCCCGAGGAGAAGAGCCCGGAGGTGGGCGGCATCCAGAACACGGCCACCAACCTGGGCGCCTCCATCGGCACGGCGCTGGCGGGCTCCGTCATGATCGCCGTGCTCACCTCGTCCTTCATCACCGGTATCCAGCAGAACCCCGACGTGCCCAGCCAGGTGAAGTCGACCGTCAGCACCGAACTGGCCGCCGGCATCCCGTTCATCTCCGACGCCGACCTGGAGAAGGGCATGCAGGAGGCCGGGGCGCCGGCGGACGTGACGCAGGTCGTCGTCGACACCAACGAGCAGGCGCGCGTGGACGGCCTCGACGCGGCGCTGGCGATCCTGGCACTGCTCGCCGCGGTGGCACTGTTCTTCACGCGCAGCATCCCCGTACGGCCGGTCACCGGGCCGGCGGAGGCGGAGGCGGCGCAGGGGCCGTGACCCCCCGGGCGACCGCGAAGCTCGCGTGCGCTCTCGGGTAACCACAAGATGACATGACGCCATCCGGCGGATCGGCGAGTCACGGAGCGAGGAGGATCGCACATGTTCATGAGGAGAAGGCCGCTGCTCGGTGCCGCCGTCGTCGGCGGCGTCGCCTACCACGCGGGCAAGGTGCGCACGCAGAACGCGTACCAGGAGGACCAGCAGAACCAGGCGATCGCCGACCTGCAGGCCCAGCAGGCGCAGCAGCAGTACCAGCAGGCGCCGCCGCAGAACGCCGCGCCCGCTCCGGCCGCGGCGCCGGCCGGCGGCGTCACCGGGCAGCTCACGCAGCTCAAGGGCCTGCTCGACTCCGGCGTGCTGACGCAGGACGAGTTCGCCGCCGCCAGGGCCAAGGTGCTGGCCGGCGGCTGAGCCGCTCCCTCACGGGGACGAGGGCCGGCGGCCACAGGCTGCCCGGCCCCGGACGAGAAAGGAACCGCACATGGGTCCAGTACAGGTCCTCGTCGTGGGCTTCGGCCCCGACGCACAGTTCACCGGCAAGGCGCTCGACGAACTCAGGCGGCTCACCGACGCCGACGTGGTGCGCCTGGTCGACCTCCTCTTCGTGCGCAAGACCGAGGACGGCAGGGTCGAGAAGATCGAAGTGACGGACGACGCCGAGCTCGCCGACCTCGGCGCCCTCGCCGGCGGCCTGCTCGGGCTCGGCGAGGAGGCCGGTGCCGAGGCGCTCGCCGAACAGGGCTCCGTGTTCACCGACGAGCAGGTCTGGTACCTCGGCGACGACCTGCCCGTGGGCGACATCGTCGCCATCGCCGTGCTCGAGCACACCTGGGCGCAGCCGCTGCGCGACGCCATGGCCGAGGCCGGCGGGGTGGCGCTCGCCGACCACTGGCTGCACCCGTCGGACCTGGAGCAGGTCGGCAGGGAGCTCGGTCTGTCTGTCTGAGCGGCGCGCGAGACGCGAGGCCGCGACGGGCGGGGAGGCCGCAGGGCCGCCCCGCCCGTCTGCGTCCGCACCTCCTCACGCGCGGCGCGGCCACGCGCGCGGCCCGGCCGATGGGTATCATCGCAGGCAGACGTGGCTGCCGCCGGACCCGGCGGACCCGACCGAGGGGAGCGAGGCGATGAGCGACCAGACCGCGCGCGCGACGAGGAAACACCCGACGCTCGACGAGCGCGTCGCCCGCGGGCGCGCCGCCCGCGAACCCGCGCCGCGCAAGGCGCTGGCCGAGCTGAGCCCGGCCGCGGACCGCGACCCCCTGGCGATCCTCGGCGCCCAGGACGCCGGCCGCCAGCAGGACCTCGTGCCGATCCGCTACGGGCGCATGGCGGGGTCACCGTTCGCCTTCCTCCGCGGCGCCGCCGCCGTGATGGCCGCCGACATCGCGCCTTCGCCGGTGAGCGGCCTGCGCGTGCAGGCCATCGGCGACGCCCACATCTCCAACTTCGGCGCGTTCGCCAGCCCCGACCGCCGGCTCGTCTTCGACGCCAACGACTTCGACGAGACGCTGCCGGCGCCGTGGGAGTGGGACGTCAAGCGGCTCGTGGCGAGCGCGGCGGTCGCGACGCTGGACTACGGCCGCGACGCCGCCGCTGCTGCGGCCGCCGCGGAGCGCGCCGCGGCCGTCTACCGCACCTCGATGGCGGGCTTCGCCGCGGCCCACACGCTCGACGTGTGGTACGCGCACGTGGACGTCGAGGACCTCGCCGCGCAGCTCGCCTCGAAGAAGAACCGCGCCGCCGTCGACAAGCAGCTGGCCCGGATCCGCACGCGCACCGGGGCCCACGTGATCGGCAAGCTCACCGAGGTCGTCGACGGCCGGCTGCGTTTCAGGAGCCAGCCGCCGCTCGTCACGCCGCTGCGCGAGCTGGTCGCGGAGGACGACACCGACGAGACGAAGGCGACGGTCGTCGCGGGGTACGAGGCGTACCGCGCCACGCTGGCGCCGGAGCTGCGTGCCCTGCTCGACCGCTTCCGCATGGTCGACATCGCCCGCAAGGTCGTCGGGGTGGGGAGCGTCGGGACCCGTTGCTTCATCGCCCTGCTGCTCGGACGCGACGAGGACGACGCCCTGGTGCTGCAGTTCAAGCAGGCCGTCTCCTCGGTCCTCGAGCCCTACGCCGGCCGCAGCACGTACCGCCACCACGGCGCCCGCGTCGTGCACGGACAGCGCGCCGTGCAGCTCAACGGCGACATCTTCCTCGGCTGGAGCACGCTCAAGGACCGGGACCAGCACTTCTACTGGCGGCAGCTCAAGGACATGAAGGCGTCGGCCGAGATCGGCCTCCTCGGGCCGAAGCAGTTCACGCGGTACCTGGACGTCTGCTCCTGGTGCCTGGCCGACGCGCACGCACGCTCCGGGGATCCCGTGGCGCTGGCCGCCTACCTCGGCAAGGGCAGCGTCTTCGACAGGGCCATGGCCGCGTTCGCCGTCGCCTACGCCCGCCAGACGAAAGCCGACTGGCAGGCGCTCAAGGAGGCGATCGCCGGCGGCCGCATCGAGGCGCAGGCCGGCGTGTGACGCCGCTGCGGCGCGCGGTGCGCCGCAGGTGAGGCCTGCCCCCCATGCAGCGGCACTCGAACGCGAGCAGAGCCGCCGGCTGGTATGCTCACCCGAGCGGGTGAGCTGCCCTGACATGGCCGGCCGATGGCGCGGGCCGGGCAGCGAAGGCCCCGAGGGAGGCGTGTGGGGGTTTCGATCGAGTCCCGGGAGGCGGCCGAGGGCCGCACGTCGGCCGTGCCGTACGCCGGACTCGCGTGGGCCCTCCTCTCCGGCGTGTTCTGGGCGATCGACGGCGTCATCCTCGGCCTGGCCCTGGCGGCGGCGCCGTTCGCGGGGGCCTCGGCCTTCGCAGGCCCGCTGGCGGCCGCGGCCCTGCACGACGGCCTCGCCACCGCCTGGATGCTCGGCTTCAACGGCGTCACCGGACGCCTGCGCGAGCTGCCCCGCGCGCTGCTCACCCGTCACGGCCTCGTCCTGTGCGCGGCCGCCGTCATCGGCGGCCCCATCGCCATGTCCGGCTACCTGTTCGGCATCAAGTACGCCGGGCCGGCCTACACGCTGGCCATCAGCGCCACCTACCCCGCCGTGGGGGCCGCCCTCTCGCGCGTCTTCCTGAAGGAGCACGTGAGCCGGCGCGGCTGGGCCGGCGTGGCGCTCACCGTGCTCGGGGCGGCGATCGTCAGCTACACACCGCCCTCCGGCGCCCTGCCGTACTTCTACCTCGGCATCCTCTGCGCGGTCGTCGCGACCCTCGGCTGGGGCGTGGAGGGCGTGCTGGCCGTCCACGCCATGAAGGCCGTGGAACCGGTCGTGGCCGGCACCCTGCGCATGACCACGTCGTTCGTCATCTACGTGTGCGTGGTGCTGCCGCTCGCCGGCGCCTTCGGCCTGTTCGCGAGCGCCTTCGGACAGCGGAGCTTCTGGCTGCTGCTGGCGTGCGCGGCCGCGGGGGCGGCGTCCTTCCTGACGTACTACGCCGCCAACCACCTCGCCGGCGCCAGCAAGGCCATGCCGATCAACTCGCTCTACGCCGTCTGGGCCGTCGTCCTCTCCATCGTCCTGACCGGCCTGCACCCGACGGCGCAGCTTCTGGCGGGTGTGGTCGTCACCTTCTGCGGCGCCCTGCTGGTGGTCTCCGGCGCCGCGCACGGCCCGTCCGGCGACCTGGACGAGGACGAGGCGATCTTCCCGCCGGCGGCGCGCTGACGCCTCGGCGCGCGGAGCGGCGGCGCGCCGGCGGCGCGCTGAGCCGGCGGGTGAGGCGCGCGGCCGGCCGTTTCCCCGCGCCGGCGCCGGGCCGGAGACCATGCGGCCCCCGGCCCGGCGCCCGACACCTCACATCGCCGAGACGTCGGTGAAGCGCACCTGCTCGAAGCTCTCGACGGGCACCCACTCGTACCTCTCGGCGCCCTTCTTCACCTCGCAGATGTAGATGTTGCCCGTGCCGGTGAAGGCGTCCTCGAACGAGGCCATGGTGTACGGCCCGGAGGGCGTGTCCACGGTGGCCGTGGACATCGCCTCGATGAGCTTCGCCGGCGTGGTGTCGCCGTTCGTCTTCTTCAGGCCCTCGACCAACAGGTTGACGGCCAGCCAGCCACCCCACGAGTTGAGGTTGGGGTACTCGCCGTCCCACATCGCGCGGTAGTCCTCCACGAACTGTTTGTTCAGCGGGTTGTCGAGCGTGTTGACGTAGTAGTCCACGCCCATGACTCCCACCACGAGGTCGCCCAGCTCCTGCAGCTGCTGCTCCGTGAGGCAGCTTGCCTGCAGCGCCAGCAGCGGCGCATCGACGCCGTAGTCGCGGTACTGCTTGATGAACGGGGCCGAGGCGTTGCCGAAGATCCAGTAGATCGTGCAGTCGGCCTTCGGCATGGTGGTGATGTACGGGGCGAAGTCGATGCTGTCGTAGGGCACGGACTCCTCGCTGAGGACCTTGCCGCCGCCCGCGGCGAACGCCTTCTTGAAGCCGTCGACCATGCCGCGGGACGCGGTGTCCTCGAAGCAGATGACGTTGGCCGTCTTGTAGCCCATGGTGCCGGCCGCGTACCGGCCGAGGTAGTAGCCCGGCACGCTGAAGAACCCCGTCGGAATGAACGACAGCTTGTTGGCCGTCTTCATGTTCTCGTAGGGCTGGCCCATGAACGAGATGGACGGGATGCCCCCGTTACGCGCGAGGTAGTCGGTGACGGCGGCGTTGGACGGCGAGAACATCGGGCCGAGCATGGCGACGATGCCGTCGCTCTCCACGAGCTGCCGTGCCTTGTCGACCGCCTGGACCGGGTCAGAGGCGTTGTCGGCCTTGAGGTACTCGATGGGCCGCCCGAGGACCTGGCTGTCGATCTGCTCCAGCGCGGTGCGGATGCCGTGGTCGACGAGCATGGTGTCGAGGGCCATGAAGCCGGTGAAGCCCTCGTCGAAGCCGATCCTGATGGGCTCGCCGGTGGCCGCCGGCGCCGGGCTGCCTGCCGCCGCCGGCGCGCCGCTCTCCTCGCGCGCGCCGGTGCTGCCGCCGCTGCCGCAGGCGGCGAGCAGCGCCGCGGCCGCCAGGGCCACGGCGAGCAGGAGCAGGATCCGCACGGTGGTGCTGCGCATGTGCGTCCCCCCGGTGTCGTGCTGCACTGGATTCCTGACGGGCCTCAGGCGCCGGCGGCGTAGCGCCTGTCGGCGTCGGCGACGATGGCCCGGATCTCGTCGAGCACGCCGCCGTCGAGCGGCTCGACCTCGTGCTCGGCGAGCAGCTGCTTCGCGCGCGCCCGTGCCTTCTGGTAGAAGTCGGGCGGACCGTCGGCCTCCCAGGCCTCGCGGACCTTGCGGTCGAGCAGGCGCGGCGAGGTGAGGTCGCGGAACCCCTTGAGCGTGCTCTCGCGCTCCAGGAAGTTGCCGGCCGGCCCGACCGCGATGATCTCCTCGATCGCCGTGGTCGCGTCGTTCACGGCGACGCCCTTCTTGAGGAACCGCGTCATGGCGACGATCTCGTCGTCGATCACCAGCTGCGCCGGATCGAAGGTCATGCCCGACTCGAGCATCCCGGGGCCGTAGATGATGCTGGACCCTGCCAGCA
>CAIXSE010000470.1 GCA_903921965.1 uncultured Thermoleophilia bacterium
CGCCGCCGCGTCATCATCGACGCCGGCGCGTCGCGTCGTGGCGGCGGCCCCCAGGGCGGCCGCGACCGGCGTCGCGGGCGCGGCCGCGGGCACGACCGTGACGAGCAGCAGCAGGCGCCGGTGGTGCCGCAGGGCATCGTGAAGGTGCCGTCCGGCTCCACGGTCAAGGACGTCTCCCAGCTCCTGGGTGTGTCCACCCCCGAGATCATCAAGGCGCTCATGGGGTACGGCGAGATGGTCACCATCACGCAGACCCTGAGCGACGAGGCCGTCGAGGTCATCGCCACCGACTTCAACCGCGAGGTCGAGATCACGCACGCGGCCGACGAAGAGGCGGAGCTCGAGAAAGAGGCCGTCGACGATCCCAAAGACCTCAAGCCGCGTCCGTCGGTCATCACCGTCATGGGCCACGTCGACCACGGCAAGACCAGCCTGCTCGACGCGATCCGCGAGACCGAGGTCGCGAAGGGCGAGGCCGGCGGCATCACCCAGCACATCGGCGCCTACCAGGTGAAGCACAACGGCCAGCTGATCACGTTCATCGACACGCCCGGCCACGCCGCCTTCACCGCGATGCGCGCCCGCGGCGCCAAGGTCACCGACATCGCCGCCATCGTGGTGGCGGCCGACGACGGCGTGATGCCGCAGACCGTGGAGGCCATCGACCACGCCCGCGCGGCGCAGGTCCCCATCGTCATCGTCATCAACAAGATCGACAAGCCCGAGGCCAACCCCGACAGGCTCAAGCAGCAGCTCAGCGAGCACGGCATCATCCCCGAGGAGTGGGGCGGCGACACCGTCTTCGTCGAGGCCAGCGCCAAGCAGCGCATCGGACTCGACAGCTTCCTCGACATGCTCCTGCTGGTGGCCGAGGTCGGCGACCTCAAGGCCAACCCCGACGCCCCGGCCAGCGGCTACGTCATCGAGTCGCGCGTCGACCCCGGCCGCGGCGTCGTGGCGACCGTGCTGGTCAACCGCGGCACGCTGCACGTGGGCGACGCCCTGGTGGCCGGCGAGGCCAGCGGCCGCGTGCGCGCGATGCGCGACTTCAAGGGCGAGCCGCTCAAGACGGGCGGTCCGTCCACGCCGGTCGAGATCGTCGGCTTCGACGAGCTGCCGGTGGCGGGCGAGTACGCGCGCGTGGTCAAGGACGAGCGCACGGCGCGCTCGCTGGCGCAGAAGCGCTCCAACCGCATCCGCACGGAGGCTCTGGCGAAGCAGCGCTCGCTCACGCTCGACGACGTCTTCGCGCGTATCGCCGAAGGCAAGGTCCTCGACCTCAACCTGGTCGTCAAGGCCGACGTGCAGGGCAGCCTCGAGGCCCTCACCGACGCCCTGCTCAAGATCCAGCACCCCGAGGTCAAGGTGCGCGTCATCCACTCCGGCGTCGGCGGCATCAACGAGAGCGACGTCATGCTGGCGAGCGCTTCGTCGGCGATCGTCATCGGGTTCAACGTGCGTCCGAGCACAGCGGCCGGCTCGCTGGCCGAGAACGAGGGCGTCGACGTGCGCACCTACCGCGTCATCTACAAGGTCACCGAAGACATCACGGCAGCCCTGGTCGGCATGCTCAAGCCCACCTTCGAAGAGGTCGTGCTGGGGCAGGCAGAGGTCCGCACCACGTTCAAGGCCTCGAAGCTCGGCACCATCGCGGGCTGCATGGTCACCAACGGCGTCATCACCCGCAACGCGAGCTGTCGCGTCCTCCGGAGCGACGTCGTGGTGCACGACAGCAAGATCGCCTCGCTCAAGCGCTTCCAGGAGGACGCGCGCGAAGTGGCGGAAGGGTTCGAGTGCGGCATCCTGCTCGACGGCTTCAACGACCTCAAAGAAGGGGACGTGCTGGAGGCGTACGAGACCAGGGAAGTCGCCCGTGAGGCATGACGCCTGCATCGGCGTCCTGCTCGCGGAGCTGCACTTCCCCCAGAGCCGGTCGCTGAAGGAGAAGCGCGCGCCCCTCGCGTCGCTGCGCGACGCGGTGCACGCGCGCTTCCGCGCCTCGTTCAGCGAGGTCGGCCTGCACGACGTGTGGCAGCGCTCGCGCGTCCTCGTCGTGCTGGCCGCCTCCTCGCTGCAGCAGGCCACGGAGCAGATCGACGACGTCGACCGCTACCTCCACTCTCAGGAGTACGAGGTGTCGCGCGTCGTCCTCAGGAGCATCGACACGGTGGACACCCTGTGGGACATCGACTGCTGAGGATCAACGAGAGCATCAGGGAGATCCTGTCGTCCGTGATCACGGCCGAGGGGCTCAAAGACCCGCGCGTCGGCTTCGTCACCGTCACGGGCGTCGACACCTCGCCCGACCTGCGCCACGCCAGGGTCTACGTCAGCGTGCTCGGCAAGCAGGCCGAGCGCGACGCCTGCATGGAGGCGCTCGAGCACTCGCGCGGCTACCTGCAGGCGCGCCTCAACGCGGTCTCGCACATGAAGCGCACGCCCCAGCTCGAGTTCCACTACGACAGCACCCTCGACAACGCCCTGCGCATCGACGAGGTCATGCGCCGCGAGGAAGAGGTCCTCGGCGCCGAGGCGCACGAGATTCCCGTCCCCGGCGTCGTGGTGCGCGACGAGGGCGGCGACGACTGGGACGACGAGCCGATGGACGTGGACGACGAGGGCCCCGGCGGGCTCGACGACCCCGGAGCCGACGACATGGACGCCGACGACGAGGAGTCGTGGTGACGGCGGTCGCCGCGGACGTCGCCGCGGTCTGCGGCCGCATGCGCACCGAGTCGCTCGTCGCTCTCGCCGTCCACGAGAAGCCCGACGCCGACGCGCTCGGCGCGGCCGCCGGCATGCTCGACCTCTTCTCCCAGCTCGGCGCCGAGGCCCGGCTGCACGTGGCCGAGGGCGAGAGCCTTCCGTTCCGCGACCTGCTGCTGCCGCAGGGGTCTGTCGTTCGTGGTCTGCCGCCGGCGGGCGCCTCGCTCTACGCGCTCGACTGCGGCTCCTTCCCGCGGCTCGCGCTTCCGCTCGAGACGTGGGACGGCCCCCTCGTCGACATCGACCACCACCACGACAACACGCGCTACGGCGACCTCGTGCTGCTGCGGCCGCAGGCGAGCAGCACCAGTGAGATCGTCTGCGAGCTCGCGCTGGCCCTGGGCCTCGCGCCCTCGCTGCCCGCCGCCACCGCCCTGTACGCCGGCATCTCGTTCGACTCCGGTCACTTCCACCACGACAGCACCAGCGCCGAGACGTTCCGCTGCGCGGCCTGGCTCCGCGAGCTGGGCGTCGACGTGACGGCCGTGTACGGCGAGCTGTACGAGCGCCGCTCGCTCGGGGCCGTGCGTCTCTGCGCCCTCGCGGTCGGCCGCGCGGTGCAGGTGGACGGGGGCCGCGCCCTGGTGGCCACCGTGGACCTCGCCGACTACGCGGCCGCCGGCGCCGGCGAAGACGAGACCGAAGGCATCGTCGAGACGCTCCGCGCCGTCGACGGCGTGGAAGCCGCCGCGCTCGTCAAGGAACAGTCTTCCGGCCCGCGCGTCCGCGTCAGCCTGCGCTCGCGGGCCGTCGACGTCAGCGCCATCGCCGCATCCCGGGGCGGCGGCGGTCA
>CAIXSE010000471.1 GCA_903921965.1 uncultured Thermoleophilia bacterium
CAGATCCCCGGATGACGTGACGCGGTAGCTCGGAGCAAGACGCCGCGCCAGCTCGACGTTCGGCCACAGGATGGCGAAGAACACGGCGAACGCCATGACGGCGACCACGATGTGCCACCAGAACCGCGTCCAGAACACGGGCGTGAACCCGACCTCGTCGAACCACAGCCAGTCGACGTACAACCCGAGGATGCGCCCCGAGAACGCGAGGACGACGACCACCGCGAGCACGACGGCTGCGATGACGATGCGCCGGCGTCTGTGGTTGCGCGCCGGCGCCTTCTTCTTCGGGCCCTTGCCGCGCTTGGGGTCGATGGGGCGGACGTTGTCCATGCGCCTAGTATGAACCCTTCGGGCCTGCCGGCGTCAGTTGTGCGTCGCTTTCTCCGCGCGGATCATCGCCGTGAAGCGCTGCACCATGACGGGATCCAGCTCGCGGGCGGCCACCTCGCGCAGGTCGTCGAGGCTGTCGCCGTTGTGGGCGTTCACGTCGAAATGGCGGCAGACGGCGAACGCCCTGGCCACGCGGGGGATGGCGGTCCCGCGCCTGCCCTCGGGGTACCCCTGACCGTCCCAGCGCTCGCTCCCGTAGATGAGCGCGTCCACGACGCGGCCGCGCACGTCCGACGGAAGGGCGTCACCGTCGCGGCCCGGGCCGAGCACGCTCTGCACCTCGGCCTGCAGGCCGCCGTCGGCTTCGACGGCCGCCAGCGCCGTGACCAGGCCGACGGTCTCGGCCTCGTTGAGGCCGATGAAATCGGCGAACCGGCGCCCGACGGCCGCCAGGCCGTCCTCGAGGCCCTCGGGCGTGCCGGCCACACCGGCGCCGGCGAGGCACACGCGGTCGCGGCCCAGCGCCTTGGCGCGCAGCAGCGCCGCGTCGGCCGCGGCCAGCAGGCCCTCGCTGGTGGCCGCCGACTCGGGGAAGGCCGCGACCCCGGCGGAGACGCCCACCGCGAGGCCGGGGTAGCCGACGTCGATGCCCGCGACGCCGGTCCTGATGCGTTGCGCCAGCGCCACGGCCTCCTGCAGCTCGGTGCGCGGCAGAATGACGGCGAACTCCTCGCCGCCGTAGCGCGCGAGGTAGTCCGTATCGCGCGCGCAGCCGCGCAGCACGTCGCTGACCGCGCGCAGCACGTCGTCGCCCTTCTGGTGGCCGACGGTGTCGTTGACCGCCTTGAAGTGGTCCAGGTCGAGCATGAGCAGACAGAAACTCTCGCCGTACCGCACGCCGCGGCGCGCGGCGAGGTCGAGCGTCTCGTGGAAGTGCCTGTGGTTGTGCAACCCGGTGAGGCCGTCGCTGATGGCGCGGCGCTCCAGCTCCTCGTACACCTGCGCGTTCTGGAGCGCGATGGCCGCCATGTTCGCGAACAGCTGGGCGACCTCCAGCTCGTGCTCCTGGAAGGTCCGGCCGCCCACGCGCTCCACGCCGAGCACGCCGGTGACGGTGCCGCGCAGCTTGAGCGGCACGACCAGCGAGGCGTGCGGCCGCCGCTCAGCCTGCCCGTTGGCGTGCGCGACGCGGGGATCCGCGTCGCCGTCGTTGACGATCTGGGCGGTGTCGTGCCGCGCCACCCAGCCGCGGAGGCTGTCGTCCATCGAGAGACGCAGCGCCAGGAGGTCGTCGGCGTCGGCGCCGGTGGCGTAGATGCAGACGAGCTCGTGCGTGGCACGGTCGACCAGGCGGATGTCCAGGGAGTCGTAGCCGACGACCTCCTTGAGCATCGCGCCGATGTCGCGGAACACGTCCTCACGGTCGAGGGTGCCCAGCAGGGTCGCGCTGAGGTCCAGCAGGCGGTGGCGCAGGGCGAGCTGCCGCTCGAGCTCCTGTGAGGCCGACTGGACCTCTTCGTACTGCCGGGCGTTGCGCAGGGCGATGGCGACGAGGTTGGCGAAGAGCCTGGTGGGCTCGAGCTCGGCCTCGGAGTACGTGCGGCCGCCGATGCGGTCGATGGCGAGCACCCCGATCACCGTGTCGCCCACGGTGAGCGGGGCGATGATGGACGCCTGCGGGACCCACTCGGTGCCGGGCACGTGCGCACCGCGCGGGTCGGCGAGCATGTCGTCCACCAGCTGCGCCTCGTTGTGGGTGACCACCCAGCCGCTCACGCCGTCGTCGAGCGGCGCCCGCCGGCCGGTCGTCTCGGCCGCGTCCAGCTCGCTGGCGAAGCCGCAGTAGAGCTCGTGCGAGGCCTCGTCGACGAGGCGGACCTCCATGGCGTCGTAGGGGACGAAGTCCTTGAGCAGGTCCGCGACGCGCCGGAACAGCTCCTGTTCGTCGAGGGTCGTGAGCAGCGCGGCGCTGAGCTCGATGAGGCCGTGGCGCAGCTCGAGCTGGGCCGCAAGCTGCGCCGTGGCGTCTTCGAGCTCCTTGTACTGCCGCGCGTTCTCGATGGCGACCGCGGCGCGCGCCGCGAAGACCTCGAGCGACCTCACGAGCTCGACGCTCGGGGTCTTCCTGTCGCGAGGGTCGAAGAGGTCGAGGACGCCGATGATCTCGCGACGCTTGTCGTACAGGGGCACGAACAGCTCGTCGGACGACTTCCACTCGTGCGGCCCGCGAGGACCCAGGTCGAGCGGCGGGAGGTAGTGGAGCTGCTCCGCCGTCCACTCGTGACTGGAATCCACGAAGTACGAGGCGCCGACCTGGTACCGCGGGACGAACAGCTCGTCCAGGACGCGCCGCGGGATGGGTCGCGCGAAGCGCTGGCTGTCGTACTCGGGGTGCTCGCCCGCGGTGGCCTGGACGCTGAAGGTCTGTCCGTCCGGGTCGGCGAGGTAGACGACGGCCTCGCTGAAGCCGAACGTCTTGCCGACCGAGGCCACGATCACGCCGACGACGTCGCGGAGCTCGAGGCTCGACTGCAGCTCGTTGGCGAGCGCGACGAGGCCGCGAAGAAGCTCGACTTCGCTGTGCTCGGCTCTGTGACTCCTCGTGCGAAACGGCATGACGGCTCTCCCGCTCCCCTCGTCGAGATTGTACCGCCGTGGGCACACGCCGCGGGCCCCCGCCAGGAAGACCGGCCTCGCACCTGTTTCGTCAGGCCGTCGGGATCCTTGAGGGGGACGTTCGTCCAGAGGGCGGACGGCGGCGTCTCCGAAGGACGCCGCCGCCGCCCGCCGTCAGCTCGCGCGCTCGCCGAGGCGCAGGATGGCGCGCGCCTCGTCGGGCGTGGCCGTCTCGCGGTCCCACTCGCGTGCGATGCGCGCCACGCGCCCGACCAGCTCGGCGTTCTCCTTCGCCAGCACGCCCTTGTGCAGGTAGATGTTGTCCTCGAAGCCGAGGCGCACGTTGCCGCCGAGAGCGAGCGCCGTCATCGTCACCGGCATGTGCCAGCGGCCGATGCCGGTGCACGTCCAGGTCGACCCCTCGGGGATGCGGTCGACCAGGAACACCAGGTTGCGCGGCTCGCCGCTCATGCTGCCCGGCACGCCCAGCACGAAGTCCCAGTGCAGGAGCGGGCCGGCCGGGCCGTTCTGCTTGACCAGCCGCAGAGCGTTGTCGATCTGCCCGGCCTCGAAGATCTCGAACTCGGGGCGCACGCCGGCGGCCTGCATGCGCCGGTAGAACTCGCCCATCAGGGCGGTGTCGTTGAAGAACACGTCGTCGCCGAAGTTGGCGGTGCCCGTCGTGAGCGAGGCCATCTCCGGCCTCAGCTCGAGCGGCTGCAGGCGCTCGTCGGCGGTCATGCCCATGGCGCCGCCGGTGCTTGTCTGGATGATGATGTCCGAGCGCCGTCGGATCTCCTCGATGGCCGCGTCGAAGTGCTCGAGGGCCTGCGTGGGGTTCGCCTCGGCGTCGCGCACGTGCAGGTGGTACATCGCGGCGCCGGCCTCGCGGCAGCGCGCCGCGTCGGCGCCGATCTCCACCGGCGTCACCGGCAGCCCCGGCTGCGCCTCCTTCGTGGTCTCGGCGCCGACGCCGGCCACGGTGATGATGAGCTTGTCCATCGTCGTCCCCTCCGCGCTCGGCTATTTCTGGTACGGGTACACCTGGGCCACGTACGCCAGGCTCTCCTCGACCACCTCGAGGGCCCGCTGCAGGTCCTCCTCGGTGTGGCGGTAGCAGATGTACCAGTGGTGGTAGGGCTGCACGAAGAGCCCGCGGCGGATGCACTGCGTGTAGAACTCGGTGCGCCG
>CAIXSE010000472.1 GCA_903921965.1 uncultured Thermoleophilia bacterium
CAGCTCACGGTCGACGCGGCGCACCCACTGCGCCTCGTGGAGCATGTAGACGGTACCGGCCGCCGCGATCGCGTCGAGCGTGACGGTGGCCGCGAAGAGCCGGTTCAGCGCACGGCGCGCGTCAGGCCGGCGCATCCGTGGGCGCGGACGCCTCCTCGCCTCCGAGGTCCATCTGCCGCCGCAGGCGTTCGCGCGTCTCCTCGATCTTGCGGCGCAGCGCCTCGGACTGGTCGGCGGCGGAGTCTTTGCCGGCGCCGAGCGCACCCTTGAACCTGCCGACCTGGGCACCCAGCCCGCCCTCGCCGAAGAGCAGGGCGCGGGTCTCCTTGCCGCTCTTGGGGGCGACGAGCAGCCCGATCGCCACACCCGCGGCCATGCCCAGCAGCAGCCCGCCGCGACGGCCGCGCCGCGCGGCCCGCTTCTCGGCCTTCGCCGCCAGCTTCCCAGCCCTGCCTGCGCCCACGGTCACACCTCCGCTCGCTACCCTTGTCTGCCCGTAGTCTACAGCCGCCGGCGCGGGCGGACCTACAGGATGCGGGTACCGTTGATGACGATCCCGAACGAGCAGCCCAGGAAGTCGGCGGCCTTGCGGCACATCACCATGCGCGCCAGGAAGATCTCGAAGTAGTGCATGACCTGGATGATGGTCGTGTCGATCTCGAGCTCCAGTGTGATGACGTGGCCGTCACCGTCGACGTGCAGCGTGGAGCGCGTCGTCGCCATGTTGACGCGGTCGTGGATGTCGCCGGTGGAGGGGTCGAGCTCGCGGACGCGGCTGCGGTGGACGTCCGACTTGTCCCCGAGGATCACGGCGGCGGCGAGGGAGCTCACGGCCTCGCCGTACTCTTCCTCGTGGTTGCCGATCGCGCACATGACCTCGGCGTACTCCTCGGCCGGCATGCCGAGGCGCCCGAGCACGTGCCGGCTGAAGAGCGCGGCGGCGATGCCGTGGTCGAGCCTGTTGATGCCGTTGCCCACGTCGTGCAGGTACCCGGCGATGGCGGCGAGCTCGGCTTCGCGCGCGGGCCACCCGAGCCGCGTGAGGACGTCCCGTGCCGTGGCCGCCACCACGCTCGCGTGCCGCGGCCCGTGCTCGGTGTAGCCCAGGACCCCGAGCTTCTCGTTGGCCTTGTCGATGAACACCTCGACCTCGTGGTCGTGACGCACGTCGTCCAGGGTCACGACCCGTTCACCGGCCATCAGCGCACCTCGAAGCCGCGCAGGGCCTCGTCGGCGGGCACGTCGTCGACCTCCACACGGTCGACGTGCGCGGCCGGTGGGCCGACGCGGCACCAGGCGAGCAGGGCGTCGACGGCCTCCGCGGGGCCCTGGGCCCGCAGCGACACCGAGCCGTCGGCCTCGTTGCGCACCCACCCCCGCAGGTGGAGGCGCTCGCCCTCGCGGGCCGCGCTGGCGCGGTAGTACACACCCTGCACGCGGCCGCTCACGCGGGCCGCGACCGACTTCGTCACCGGTTCCTCCTCGTCCTCCGGCCCGCGGTCGGGCCGCTCGATGCGGTAGGAGCGGCGGCCGGGGCTCGGGATCGGGCCGGCCGCCACCGTACCGCTGCCCACGACCTCGGGCTCGCCGTCGCGCAGCAGCGGCACGAAACGGCAGGGCGTGTCGCGCACCTGCGACCACGCGTCGCCGCTGCGCTGGAACACGGTGAGCACCTGGTCGCGGTGCGGCTTGCCCAGGGGGATCACGAGGCGGCCGCCGTCGGCGAGCTGCTCGAGCAGCTCGCGCGGGACGTCCTTCGCGGCCGCCGCCACGAGCACGGCGTCGAACGGCGCCTGCTCGCGCCAGCCGCGGCTGCCG
>CAIXSE010000473.1 GCA_903921965.1 uncultured Thermoleophilia bacterium
CTGCTCGACGAAGAACGCAGGGGCCAGGTGCTCGTCGAGGTCCGGACCGAGGTCGCCGACGACTTCGCCTGGACCCTGCTCGGCTGGGCCTACCCGATGAAGTACAAGGGCCTCGAGGTCCCGGTGTTCACCGGCATCGAGGCCCGTCCGACGCCGGAGGGCTTCCTGCAGTTCGGCGCCGAGCTGAACACGTCCGGCTGCGTCTCGATGTACCACATCCCCGGCATCACGCCCGAGGCGCCGACGCTTGAGGCCGCCTTCGGCGGCAACGAGGTCCTGGAGAAGGTCGTCATCGCCGACGAGGACATCGAGGCGGCCAGGGAGGCCATCTGCGGCCGCCCCGGCAAGATCGACTTCGCCATGTTCGGCTGCCCGCACCTCTCCATCCGCCAGGTGGCGGAGATCGCCGAGGTCCTGGACGGCCGGCACCTGGCGGTGCCGGCCTGGATCCTCACCAGCTCGCTCACCAGGGAGCTGGCGGAGCGCATGGGCTACCTGTACGTCATCGAGCGCGCCGGCGGGCACGTCATCGCCGACACGTGCATCGACGTGCCGCCGTGTTGGGGGCCGTACTACGGCGCCACCGGGGTGACCGACTCTCCGAAGTGCGCCTACTACCACCAGATCAACAAGACGGACTTCATGATCCGGCCGCTCAAGGAGGCCATCGAGGCCGCGATCAAGGGGGAGGTGACGACGTGAGCGAGGAGCGCGAGTTCGGCTGCCGGTCGCTCTCCGAGGGCGTGGCCGAGGGAGAGGTCGTCATCTCGAAGGACGCGGTGTGCTTCTACCTCGTGGAGTACGCGACGGGGATCGTGGTTGAGCACCCGCACGACATCAACGGCCGCGACATCGCCGGCAAGGTCCTGATCATGCCATCCGGCAAGGGCAGCTCGGTGGTCCAGGCCGACGGCCTGTACAAGCTGATGAAGAACGGCAAGGCGCCGGCGGCCGTCATCGTGGCGGCGCCCGACACGGTGCTCGTCTCGGGAGCCATCGTCATGGACATGCCGCTGGTGGACCGCGCCGACCCGGCCTTCTACGAGGCGGTCAAGGACGGCGACCGCGTGCTGGTCGACGCCGTCGCCGGCAGGCTCGTCCTCAAGGCCTGAGCGCGGGCGCGGCGGCGGGCGCGGCTCCGTCCGCCGGGGCCGCGCTGTCCCGCCCGGCGGCTTCGGGCCGGCGCCGCCGCGAGGCGTTCGCCGGCATCGACGTCGCTGTCGCGCACGCGAAGCGCCTGCCGGTCTGCGTGTGCGTCCGTGAGCGCGGCCGCCTGGTCCCGCTGCCGCTGGCCGCGGCCGCGGCGCGGCCGCCGCGGGGCATCGGCAACCTCGCGGCGGCGCTCGACGAGGCGGCCACGCGTGCCTTCGCCGCCGAGGCCGCGGCGTACCTGCGCGCCGTCGAGGCCGAGTTCGGCGTGAGCGTGCGCCGGGTCGCCCTCGACGCGCCGCGCGGCCCGGCCCCCGCCGGCGGCATCAGGGCGAGCGAGGCCGCGCTCGCGGCGCGCGGCATCCCCTTCTACCCGACGCCCGACGGCGCCGGCTGGGAGCGCATCCGCGCGGAGGTCCGGGCGCACGTGGCGGCGGGAGGCAGCGTCGCGCGCCTGCCGCACGCCAACCGGATCTGGATGCTCGCCGGCTTCGCGCTCTTCGCCGCGCTCGAAGCGGACGCGGAGTGCCTCGAGACGTTCCCGCACGCGACCGGGCTGGCGCTGCGGGCCGCCGGGCTGCGCAAGCAGACCGCCGGCGGCCTGGCCGGGCGCCTCGCGGCGGTCGCCTCACGTACCGGCTGGCCCGAGCCGCCCGCCGCGGAGGCGCTGGACGGCGTGGGGTCCGGCGCCCGTCACGACAGGCTCGACGCCTACCTGTGCGCCTGGGTCGCGAGCCTGCGGGCGGCCGAGCGGGAGGGCCTGGGTGGGCCGGCGGCCGACACGGTCTGGCTGCCGCGTCCGGCCGGCGCCGGGCGCTGATCCCGGCCGCCCGCCGGCGGCGGCGCCCACCGTCCCCGCCTGGTCAGAAGAGCCCGTCGAGCTTCATGAAGACGACGAGCAGCATGATGAGTCCGAAGAGGTTGACCGCCCACATGATCCGGGCCCCGAGGCGCTCCCGGCGCTTCCGGCGGGCGTCCCGGTGGACCTCGGCCTCCCGCGCGGCCTCGGCGGACGGCGGGGCGACGTCTCCTTCCTCCGCGTGGCGTGCGGCCTGTCCTTCGTCGGTGCGCATGCCCCAGTGTTCCCCGATGCGGGCGGTGCGCCCGCCGCGCGGTGCGGCGCGTCCCGCGCCGGCCCCGGCGGGCTCAGGCGCCGGCAGCGGCGGCGCGCGCCGCGATGGCGGCCAGCTCCGCGGCGACGTCGTCGTCGTACGGGATGCCGCGCCACCCGCCGAGCACCTCGGCGACGCGCGCGCTCGCGTAGTCCAGGGTGGCCGGCGCCCCGGCCGCCCGCCACGCGTCGTGCCCGCCCGACACGCCGAAGTCCGACGGGAGCCACTCCTCGCCGTCCCGCACGCCGGCGCGCGTCGAGCGTTCGCCGAGGAACGACCCGCCGGCCCCGACCTGCTCGAGCACGTCGTCAAGCCACAACTCGTCGCGGACCGGGATGCCGGTCTGGGCCCGGCGCGCGAGGCGCCACTCCTCCACGTCGAGCACGAGTTGCTCCAGGCTGAGCACCGTCGCTCCGCCCAGAAGGCCCGGCCCGACGAGGATGTCGGGGTCGGAGAGGGTGGCAAGCAGCCCGCTGTTGGCCTTCTCCCAGGCGGTTTGCAGGTCGGGCTCCCAGGTCTGCGTGCAGAAGCCCGACGACTCTGCCGGCAGGCCGTAGAAGCGCGCCATCTCCGTCGCGGTGGCGCAGAGCACCGCGTGTTCGACGGCGCCGGCGGCGTACAGGCCGCTGCGCGGGTCCATGGTGGCGACCACCGGCGCGTAGATGACGGGCGTGCCCGGGGCCGCGGCCTGCACCAGGCACAGCGTCCCGAGGGTCTCGCAGTTGGCGGTCAGGAGCGTCGCCAGCCTGCTGCCCGGGGCGGTGGCGCCCTGCAGCGGCATGGGCATCACGGCCACGGGCAGGCCGTAGTCGCGCAGCGCCAGCCAGGCCTCGGTGTGGCCGCGCTCGATGGTCAGCGGCGAGGCCGGGGTGATGAGGAACGAGAGCGGGCGCAGGTCGCGTACCCGCGCCCTGTCGCCGAAGACGGCCTCGAGGACCTCGCCCAGCCAGGGCGCCAGCTCGGGCCGGCCGAACGAGTCCTGCACGTGCTTGGAGAACGTGGCGAACACGCCGGCGAAGTACCGCACGAAGCCCGCCGCGCCCCCGAAGTCGCCGGGGTAGCCGGTCGGGCACCAGTACAGGCCGACGTCGTCGAGGGCGTCGAGCAGGCGGGTGGCGGCGAGCCAGTCGTCGTGGGTGGGCCGCCGCCGCACGCCGGCGGCCCGGTCGAACACCGCGGTGGCGCCGCCGTCGGCCAGCAGCGTCTGCCCGCCCTCGCAGAGGGCGTAGCTCCAGCCGGGACGGCGGCCCCCGAGGGTGAAGCCTCCGGGGCAGAGCGCGAGGCAGCGCTCGACCAGTTCCGCCGGGAAACGCACGGTGCCGCTCGTCTCGTCGACGTGGGCGCCGGCGGAGGCCAGGATCCGGCGCCCCTCGGGGGAGTCGCAGCGC
>CAIXSE010000474.1 GCA_903921965.1 uncultured Thermoleophilia bacterium
GCCCGTCTCCTGACGGGGCCTCTGCACGTTCGTCGACCGGCGGGCGGCGGCGCCCGCCGCCGTTCCTCATACAGGCGGGGCGTGATCCCCGCGAGGCACGTCGCCGGCGGCCGTCCCGCACGCGGCCGCCGGGTGAGTGCCCGGGGGATTCCGTGCTACTCTGTCGAAGCTGGCCACTGCCGGAAACGCCATGGCGAGACCTCCCTCTCACAAGCGCGCCACCCGTGCGGCGGCGATCTGCATCCTCACCCTTGTCGCGGCGCTGGCCGCGCTGTGGGGCGCGCCGCGCGTCAGCGACGCCGTGGCCGCCTGGCTGCGCACGCCGCAGGTGAGGGCGGCCACGCTCTCCGTTCCCGGCGGGCTGGGTCTGCACGGCGTCTCTCACGCGCGCGCGACATCCCTGAAGGGCGGAGGACGCGGGAACGCGGTCGCCGACGCGCGCGCGTCGGCGGTGTCGCTCGACGCCGGGCTGCGTTTCACGATGCTCGGCGTGACGTGCGCGGTGCCGGGGCACGCCGACGGCGTGCTCGTCGACCTGCGCACGAGCCCGGACGGCGAGCACTGGAGCCGCTGGTACACGACGTCGCTGGACGTGCAGGCCGACGCAGGGTCGCGGACGCCGCAGGCCTTCACCGAGCCCATGTGGACCGGCCCGGGCCGGTACGTCCAGGTCGCGGCGCGGCCCGCCGCAGGCAAGGACGCGCCGGCCACCCTGCGCGACGTCCGGCTGGTGGCCATCGACAGCACCGAGCACGCCGACGCCGGCGCCACCGTGCTCGGCGTGATCCGTCGCACGGCCGCGACCATCGCCGGGTTCAGGCTCGTACCGCCGGCCGCCGCGATGACCGACAAGCCGGCGATCGTGACGCGCGAGGAGTGGGGCGCCGACGAGTCGTACCGCACCGGCACGCCCGACTACGCGACGCCGCTCATGGCCTTCGTCCACCACACCGACAGCGGCAACGACTACGGGCGCGGTGACGCGGCCTCCATCGTGCGCGGCATCTACTACTACCACACGCGCGCGCTCCACTGGAGCGACGTGGGCTACAACTTCCTCATCGACCGCTACGGCACCATCTACGAAGGCCGCTCCGGCGGCATCACGAAGGGTGTCATCGGGGCTCAGGTGCTCGGCTTCAACACCGGGAGCATCGGCGTCTCCATCATGGGCACCTACATGAAGGTCGCGCCCACGACGGCGTCGGTCAGGGCGCTGGAGTCGCTGCTCGCCTGGAAGCTCGACGTCCACCACGTCGATCCGCTCGGCTCCGCGACGCTCACGTGCGCCTACGGCGAGAAGTACTCGACGGGGGAGAGCGTCCGCTTCGACGCGATCTCCGGTCACCGCGACGCGAACTACACCGACTGCCCCGGCAACAGGCTGTACCCGTTGCTGCCCGCGGTCCGCGAAGCCGTGGCCGCCATGGGGCAGCCGAAGATCTACGATGTGCGGCTTGCCGGCGAGCCCTACCTGAGCCCCGACGGTGACGGCGTCCGCGACGGTGTGACGCTCGGCTGCCGGCTGTCCGAGCCGGCTGAGTGGAAGCTCGAGGTGCACGACTCGTCCGGGACGCTGGTGCGCAGCGTGAGCGGATCGGGCTCCGCCGTCGAATCCACCTGGTCGGGGCACGACGACGACGGCAGGGTCGTGCCCGACGGCGACTACACGATGAACGTCGAGGCTTCGAACGGCGACGGCGAGGCGCGGCCGGCGACGGTGCTGGTCCACGTCGACACCACGCCGCCGGAGCTCGAGGATGCCGCGGTCGCGCCCGCCACCTTCAGTCCGAACGGCGACGGCTACGACGACGAGGCCACCGTGAGCTTCGAGCCGGGGGAGAGCGGCACGGCCCGGGTGACGGTGCTCGACGGCGCCGGCGAGGTCGTGCGCACCGTGCTCGGCTGGCGCAGCGTCGGGCCGGCACGCAAGGCGGTGACCTGGGACGGGCGCGTCAGCCAGGGCGGCACGCTCGTGGACGCGCCCGAGGGCAAGGCCGTCATCCTCGTTGAGATGCGCGACCTGGCCGGCAACGGCGACAGCGTGCGCCGGAGCGTGGCCGTCGACCGCACGCTCGGCTTCCCCACGGTGAAGCCCGCGGCGTTCTCGCCGAACGGCGACGGGGTCAAGGACTCGGCCGTGGTCGGGTTCACGCTCACGCGCCGTGCCGGCGTCAAGGTGCGCGTGCTCAAGGGTGAGGCGACGGCCGCGGTCGTCGACCTCGGGACGCTCCAGGCCGGCGCCGGGCAGGCGTCGTGGGGCGGGGAGGTGCCGGGAGGAGCGGCGCCCGCGAGCGGCGTGTACCGGGTCGAGGTCACGGCCGACGGCAGCCAGGGGATCAGCAGCGTGAGTGTGCCCGTGACCGTCGATCTCACCGCGCCGCGCCTCACGGTGCCCGCCGCGGCCTCCGTGAAGACGGGGAAGACCGTGACCCTCTCGTACACGGTGCGCGACGCGTTCAGTCCGACGGTCAAGGTCATGGCCGGCGTGACGGACGCCGCCGGCGTCCAGCTCGCCTCCCTGCCGCTGGGCTGGGTCAAGCAGGGCGCCGCCGCGACCTGCGCGTGGAGGGCGCCGGCGCCGGGCGCGTACACGCTGACGTTCACGGCGGTGGACAGGGCCGGGAACCCGCAGAAGGCGCCCGGCGTGACCGTCCTCACCGTACGCTGAAGCGCCGGCCGCGCGAGCGCGGCCGGCGCAGGCACCAGTGCTCGCTAGGACATCGGCTGCGCCGTGCGGTAGTGCCAGATGCCGCGTGCGACGAGCACGATCACGGCGACGAGGCCGACCACCACGGCGATGCGGAAGATCGTGACGGCGGCGACGCCGAGCCACGCGAGAATGACCCACAGGCTCATGACGCCCCCTTTCTTCTCCTGGAGCCGCTCCACTCGGCTCCCTGATGTAGTTATGACCCCGCTTCGTCTATGCGAGCATAGGGTGACGGGAGCAGAGGGGGGTGGGGCGCTCACCTGAGTCTTGCTCAGGTGGGTGACGAGGCGGTGCGTGGCAGGGAGGACGGCCACCGGGACGCCAGCACGCAGGGTCCCGGCGGCCGTCCGCCGGCGCACCCGTCGCGAGGTCCGCCCGCTCCCTGGGGCGGGACGCTCGGCGAGTGCGCCGGCAGGGACCGGCGAGGTCAGACGCCGGCGTGCTCGCGCCGCCAGCGGCAGTGGGGGATGGGGCAGGCGGCCATGCGCGCCGCGTCGCAGACCTCGCAGCGCGTGTCGGCGGTGCTGACCGGCAGGTCGAAGGCGTCGCCGGGCGCCTCCCCGAGGCGCAGGACGGCGTGGAGGGCGCGCGACACCGCCTTCATGTCGGCGAACGTGTCGGCCTTCTCCGGCAGGTCGATCAGCCCCATGCGCACGGCGCGCTTGCGTACCCGTCCGTCGGGGACGCAGGCGTAGCGGTCGAGCGCCTCGTCTTCCCAGAGGCTGTGGCGGCGCATCTCGCGCACGGCCCAGAAGGCGCGCGACTTGAGGGCGCCGCCGGAGGCGGCGTGCAGCACGTCGACGGCCACGTCGGGATCGGCCGGCTGCGGCAGGAGCCGGCTCCAGGTGTCGCGCGACTCGGCGAGGCGCACGAAGTCGATGACCTTGCCCTTGCTGTCGTTGCGAGACACCGGCGGGTCGAGCGCGTAGCGCTTGAGGTCGAACTCGTCGGCGAAGAGCGCGTCGACGACGCCCGCGGCCTCGAGCCGCCGCCAGTCGGCGTCGACGACGGCCTCCGGGGCGGGCTGGGCGGCGAGGGCCCCGTAGCAGAGGAGCTTGAAGAAGAGCCGTGCCTGGTCGGGCGGCTCGGCGGTGAAGCGCTGGCGTTCGTCGGTGTCGAGCACGTCTGCCGGCTGGCGTTCTGACGCGGCGAACGCCTGGCTGAGGAAGGCGACGTTCTCGCGGCGCTCGCGGTTGGTGAGCGTGGTCGATTCGTTCACGGGTGCTCCCAGCGATCGAGGTGCGGTACAGAAGCGGCCGGCCGGCGCGCCGTGAGGGCAGGGTAAGGGTGCCGCGGGACGTGATGACAGGCTCACGATGCGGGGGGTGGGGTGACATCCCTCTCGTCATCCGGTGCACGATACGGTGTCCGGCGGCGCCCGTCGCCGCCGGGATCGCACTCGCGGCGCGGCGCGACTGATTGACCGGAAATCAGGAGTGTTATAGTCTGCTTATGCCAGCTTGCCGGGGGCCGTTCGTGACGGTAGGCTTCGTGGTCGGCGAGGCGGGCTCCGCCCGCAGGAGGTACACCGCGTTCACCCATGACTTCTCTCGGCATCGACATCGGCTGCATCAGCCTCAAGGCAGCACTCGCCGGCGAGGCTGAAGACCACGACCTCTACAAGGAACTCCTCTCCGCTCACCCCGACCTCTTCGAAGCGCCCGCAGACGGGCTCACGGTGGTCGACGGACGCCCCGTCCTGGTGGCGCAGTACCGGCGCATCAAGGGCAGCCCGGGCGAGGCCACGCAGGCCTTGCTCGACGAGCTCGTCGCCGTCCTGCCCGAGGGCAAGATCGAGGGCGTCAGGGTCACCGGGTCAGGCGGCCGCCTGATCGGACAGGCGCTGAACGCCAGCTTCGAGAACGAGTTCAAGGCCATCACGCGCGGCGTGAGCGCGCTCGCTCCGCAGGCGCGCACGATCTTCGAGATGGGCGGCGAGACGTCCAAGTTCATCAGGGTCGAGCCCGACGAAGAGACCCGCTGTCACGGCATCGCCGACTACCAGACGAACGGCGACTGCGCGGCGGGCACGGGGTCTTTCATGGACCAGCAGGCCAGCCGCCTGCTGTACGACATCGAGGACGTCGGCGACATCGTGCTGGACGCCGGCAAGGCGGCCAGCATCGCCGGCCGCTGCAGCGTGTTCGCCAAGTCCGACATGATCCACGCCCAGCAGAAGGGCTACCAGCCGCCGGAGGTGCTGCGCGGCCTCTGCGACGCCGTGATGCGCAACTTCAAGGGCACGATCGCCAAGGGCAAGGTCGTCGAGCCGCCCATCGCCTTCATCGGCGGCGTGGCCGCCAACAAAGGCGCCGTGCAGGCGCTGCAGGAGGCCTTCGACCTCGAGCCCGGCGACCTCTTCATCCCCGAGTACCACGCGGCGCTCGGCGCCGTCGGCGCCGCGCTCATCGAGGCCGAGTACGAGTCGGCCCGGGCCGAGCTCGAGTCGCTCGACGCCAGCCGCCTGCCGGCCGCCGACTTCCCGGTCACCGAGCCGCTCTCCATGGCCAAGGTCACGCTGTTGCGCGACATGGCCGAGCCGTTCGTGTTCGCCGACGACGCTCAGGTCGTCGACGCCTACATGGGCATCGACATCGGCTCCGTCTCCACCAACCTCGTGGTGGTCGACGACGAGGGCCGGGTCATCAAGGAGATCTACACGAAGACCGACGCGCGCCCGGTCGAGGTCGTCACCAAGGGCCTGCACGACATCGCCGCCGAGCTCGGCGCGCGTCTCAATCTGCGTGGGGTCGGCACCACCGGCTCCGGTCGCGAGCTCATCGGCGAGCTCTGCGGGGCCGACATCATCACCGACGAGATCACCGCCCACAAGACGGGCGCCGACTACATCGGCCGCAAGATCGGCCGCCAGGTCGACACGATCTTCGAGATCGGCGGCCAGGACTCCAAGTTCATCAGCCTGCAGGACGGCATCGTCGTCGACTTCGCCATGAACGAGGCCTGCGCCGCCGGCACCGGCTCGTTCCTCGAGGAGCAGGCCGAGAAGCTCGGCATCAGCATCATCGGCGAGTTCGCCGAACTGGCGCTGAGCTCGAAGGCGCCGATCAGGCTCGGCGAGCGCTGCACCGTGTTCATGGAGCGCGACGTCATGGCCTACCAGCAGCGCGGCGCGCGCCGCGACGACCTGGTGGGCGGCCTCGCCTTCTCCATCGCCACCAACTACCTGAACCGCCTCGTGCGCGAGCGCACCATCGGCGACACGATCTTCTTCCAGGGCGGCACGGCCTACAACGATGCCGTGGCCGCGGCCTTCAGCCAGATCCTCGACAAAGAGGTCATCGTCCCGCCGCACAACGGCGTGATGGGGGCGCTCGGCATGGCGCTGCTGGCCCGCGAGCGCGTGCAGCGCACGGGCGAGCCCAGCTCGTTCCGCGGCTGGGACCTCGGCCAGGTCGACTACACCGTCGTCGACTTCGTCTGCCACGCCTGCTCGAACGAGTGCGACGTGCGCCAGTTCACCATCGAGGGCCAGAAGACCTACTGGGGCGACAAGTGCTCCGACAGGTAC
>CAIXSE010000475.1 GCA_903921965.1 uncultured Thermoleophilia bacterium
CACAAGGTGCACATCGCCGCCGAGGTCAAGGACTTCGACCCCGAGCAGTACATCGACAAGCGCAAGGTGCGCCGCCTCGACCTGTTCTCGCGGTACGCGGTGGCGGCCGCCAAGATGGCCTCCGAAGACGCCGCGCTCGACATCCAGGCCGAGCCCGACCGCATCGGCGCCGTGGTCGGCAGCGGCGTCGGCGGCCTGCAGACTCTGCAGAGCGAGATCGAGAACCTCATCGAGAAGGGCCCCGATCGCACCAACCCCCTGCTCGTGCCGATGATGATCCCCAACATGGGGGCGGCGCACGTGTCGCTGGAGCTCGGTACCACCGGGCCGCTGAGCGCCACCTGCACCGCCTGCGCCGCCGGCTCGGACGCGATCGGCTACGCCGCCCGCATCATCCGCGGCGGCGACGCGGAGGTCATGTTCGCCGGCGGCAGCGAGGCTCCCATCAGCCCGGTCGGCGTGGCCGGCTTCGCCGCCGCCCGCGCCCTGAGCCTGCGCAACGACGACCCGGCCGGCGCGTCGCGTCCCTTCGATGCCGGCCGCGACGGCTTCGTGATCGGCGAGGGCGCCGGCTGCCTGGTGCTCGAGGAGCTCGAGCACGCCCGGGCCCGCGGCGCCCACATCTACGCCGAGCTCGCCGGCGCCGGCATGAGCTCGGACGCTTTCCACATGACCCTTCCCGACGAGAGCGGCGAGTCGCAGGCGCGCGCCATCACCATGGCGCTCAAGCAGGCCGGCCTCGACGCCGGCGCCGTCGACTACATCAACGCGCACGGCACGGCCACCACGGCCGGCGACGTCGCCGAGACCCGCGCCATCAGGCAGGCGCTCGGCGACCACGCCGCCGGGGTGCCGGTCTCGTCGAACAAGTCGATGATCGGCCACTGCCTGGGCGCCGCCGGCGCCATCGAGGCCGTGGCCACCGTCCTCACCATCGTCAACAGCCTGATACCGCCGACGATCAACCTCACCGACCCCGACCCCGAGTGCGACCTCGACTACGTGCCCGGCGAGTCTCGGTTCGCCAGGGTGGACGTGGCCGCCAGCAACAGCTTCGGGTTCGGCGGCCACGACGTCGCGCTCGTCTTCAGCCGTCTCGACGGCTGAGGGAGCGCGTCCCGCCGAACGGCCCCGGGCCGAGGGCTCGCCCATGAACGTCACCGTCGAGATAGAGCGCCGCGACAACGCCCCCGGCAAGCCCGAGTGGGTCTGCCCGTCCTGCAAGGGCGAGGCCAGGCTCGCCGACGTGCGCGCCAACCTCATGGTGTGCCCGCTGTGCTTCCACCACCTGCGCATCGGCTCCCGCGAGCGCATCCGCCAGCTCGTCGACGACGGCACGTTCCGCGAGCTCTGGGCCGGCCTCCTGGCAAAGGACCCGCTCGGGTTCGTCGACCTCGAGACCTACCCCGAGCGCGTGCGCGAGGCACAGGCCAAGACAGGTCTGAACGAGGGCATCGTCACCGGCACCGCCGAGATCGACGGCACCTCGTGCGTGCTGGCCGTCATGGACTTCGACTTCATGGGCGGCAGCATGGGCAGCGTGGTCGGCGAGAAGCTGTGGCGGGCCAGCGAGCTCGCGGCCGGCGAGGACCTCCCGCTGGTCGCCGTCTGCACCTCGGGCGGCGCACGCATGCAAGAGGGCATCCTCAGCCTCATGCAGATGGCCAAGACCACCTGCGCCGTCGACGTCATCAACGAGGCCACGTCGCCGTTCGTGACCATCCTCACCGACCCGTGCACCGGCGGTGTGGTGGCGAGCTTCGCGACCCTGGCCGACATCTGCATCGCCGAACCGGGCGCGCGTCTGTACTTCACCGGGCCGCGCGTGATCCAGGAGACGACGCGCGAGGCGCTCCCGGAGGGCTTCGGCAGCGCCGAGCGCAACCTCCTGCTGGGCCACCTCGACGCCGTGGTGCCGCGCAAGGACCTCCGCGTGAGGGTCGGCAACTACCTCCGCCTTCTGGGAGGAGGTGAGGAACCTGAGCGAGCCACCACAGCCGCCGGACGAGCGCGAGGCAAGGGTGGGCTGGCTGCGACAGCGCTTGAGCGAGCTAAAGCTCTTGCAGCGTATGCCCGGCGTCCACCTGAGCGAGGAGATCGA
>CAIXSE010000476.1 GCA_903921965.1 uncultured Thermoleophilia bacterium
CCCGCGTGGCCGAGCGGTTCAACCGGCCCGCGGTGCTCCTCAGCGAGCGCGAGGACGAGGACGAGGCCAAGGGGTCGGGGCGCAGCATACCGGCCTTCGACCTCCTCGGCGCCGTCGAGGCGTGCGCGCCGCACCTGCTCGCCTTCGGCGGCCATCGCGCCGCCTGCGGGCTCCGTCTGCGGCGCTCGCAGATCGCCGCGTTCCGTCAAGCCTTCACCGCGCAGGCGGCGGCCGCGCTCGGCCCAGACGACCTCGTGCGCAGGCGCCGTGTCGACGCCGTCGTCGGCGGCGACGATCTCACCCTGCGCCTCGCCGACGAACTCGAACTGCTGGCCCCGCACGGCTTCGGCAACGCGCGTCCCACGCTGCTCCTGCACAACGCCGGCATCGTGGACCCGCGGCGGACCCGCGACGGCAAGCACCTGCAGCTCCGCGTCGCCTGCGACGGGGCGTCCTGCCAGGGTATCCACTTCAACGTCGACGGCCGCGGCGACCCCGACACTGACGGCCGCTACGACATGCCGCTCCACCTCGAGAAGAACGAGTTCCGCGGGTCGGTCAAGGCGCAGGTGCAGGTCAGGGCGATCCATCGCCTGCGCCCCGGGACCGACCTCTGCGCCGCCCCGTGCGACCTCTCGTGCACCCGGCGGCTCACGGGCGGCGCGCTGTGGCGCGAGGTGCTCGACGGGCCGGGGTGGGGTCTCTCGGGCGAAGGCGGCGCACCCGCCGCCGGCGCGGTCGACGAGGCACGTCTCGCCGGCCGGCTGGTCGACGCCAGGGGCCGGCCGGCGGTCTCGGCGCTGGCTTCGCTCGCCGCGGGCGGCGAGCGCGTGCTCATCCTCACGGCCGATGTCGCGCGCCGCCGTCCGCTCCTCTCGCGCGACGTCCTGTCGCCGGAGCTCGGGCGCAGCGCCGCCTACCTGCAGGCCGGCTGCGCGGGCCGGCACGCCGACGTCGTGGCCGGCGCCGACGTTGTGCTGGCCGGCTACGACGTGGTGGCGGCGCGGCCGCAGGCGGCCGCCGCCTTCGACCACGTCGTCCTGCTCGACCCGCCGTTCACGCGGCGCCTCTTCGCCGTCGCCGCCGCCGCGGCGCCGAAGGCGTGGCTGCACGCGCTGTGGGGCCCGGCCGAGGCCGGGTTCGCGGCGAGGGTCGCCGAGGCCGAGCTCGCGCTCGACGACGTCATGCGCCGCGCCTGGCGGACCCTCAGCGTTGCGGCCGGCGTGTTTGACGACGCGCTCGAGCAGGAACTCCTGAGGGGCGAGCCGTTCCTGCGCTCCGCCGGAGCCCTGTCCGCCGCGCTCCGTGCGCTGCGCGAGGCCGGGCTGCTGCGGGTGGACGGCGGCGGCTATCATCTGGCCAGGCCGCAGGATAAGGTCGACGTAACGAGGACCGCGAGCCACAGTTCATGGCACAGCCTGTTTCAGACAGACAGCTTCCTGCAGACCTGCCTCACGGCAGCGCTCTGACCGAGGTCCCGGAGAAGTACCGGCCGCTCCTCGACGACCTCTTCGCGGCCGTCGTCCGCTACAACCCCGACGCCGACCGCGAGCTCATCACGCACGCCTTCGTGGCCGCCTGCATCCTGCACGGCGCCCAGATGCGCAAGAGCGGCGAGGCCTACATCCACCACCCGGTGGGCACCGCCCTCAACGCCGCCGACCTGCGCCTCGACTCCGTCACCATCGCCGCGGCCCTCCTGCACGACGTGGTCGAAGACACGGGCACGCCCCTGGGCTGGGTCGCCGACGAGTTCGGCGACGAGATCGCGATGCTCGTCGACGGCGTCACCAAGCTCACCAAGATGCACTTCACCTCCCAGGAGGAGGAGCAGGCCGAGAACTACCGCAAGATGATCGTCGCGATGGCGACCGACATCCGCGTCATCCTCATC
>CAIXSE010000477.1 GCA_903921965.1 uncultured Thermoleophilia bacterium
CACAATCCGTCACTGAAACGCACACTTTCACACCAGTGCGCATACTAGTTCAGGTTCGCACGGGTGTCTACCACCAATCGCACACGGTTCGAACATCGGTGAACGCACCCCGTCCTGGACGCCGACGAACCGTCGCAAGGGGTGGGCGAAGAAAAGGGCGGCGGGCCGGATGGCCCGCCGCCCTTTCGTGCGTGCGACCCGAGGTCGCGCGACCGGAGCGTGTCTCAGATGGACAGGTCGCGCTCGATCTCGGCGAGTTCTTCGGCGGTACCCTGGATCTTCGGGCCCTTGAACCACTTGCGGGCGCCGGCCAGCCACCAGATGAGGCAGAAACCGATGACCACCAGTACGGCGATGGGCGCGTAGTTGAACGCCGTCCACGTGAAGTCGGGGCTCCACGGCACGGCGGCCGCGCCCTGCGGAAGCATGAACAGGATGACGATGAAGATCACCCAGATGATGGCGATCCAGCCGATGATGGGGCCCACGGTCTTGTTGAGGACCCACGGGCCGGGCGTGAACGCCTTGGGGTTGATGCGCCGCAGGAAGACCGGGGTGAGGTAGGCGATGTACAGGCCGATGACGGCGATAGACGTCACGGCCGCGTATGCCGCGTAATTGTACAGGTACGGCAGCGCCAGGATGAAGGCGCCGATGGCGCCGAACCAGGCGGTGCGCACGGGGACGCGGACGCGCTTGCTGACGTGGTGCCAGTAGCTGGAACCAGGCACCGCGCCGTCACGCGCGAACGCGTAGATCATGCGCGAGTTCGCGGTGATGGACGACATGCCGCAGAAGAACTGCGCCATGATGACCACGAAGATGAGGAACAGGCCGATCGTCTTGCCCGCGGCGAAGATGAACACCGTGGCCCAGGGCACGAGGTCGAGGGCGATGGCCGAGTAGTCGGCGTACTCGGTGCCGTTGATGGTCACCGGGAACGCGTGCGGGATGGCGAAGCTCACCGCGGTGAGGAGCACGAAGCCGGCGATGAGTGACACCCAGATGGAGCGCACGATGCCCTTCGGGGCGGCGATGCGCGCCTGGATGGTCTCCTCCGACACGTGCGCTGAGGCGTCGTAGCCGGTGAACGTGTACTGCGCGTTCAGCAGGCCGACCAGGAACACGTACAGCGGGATGCTGAAGCCGGAAAGACCGGCGAACGCGTCCCAGCCCTGGCTGCCGAAGAGGAAGCCCACGGTCTGGTGGCTGCCGGACGACGGCGCCCAGAAGAGCAGGATGAAGATGATCGCCACGCCGATGAGGTGCCAGTAGACGGACACGTTGTTGAGCAGGGCGACCAGTCTGACGTTGAACGTGTTGAGCAGGCCCTGGATGCCGAGCACGACGGCGAGGATGACGATCGTCGCCCACGGCTCCAGGAAGGTGGCGTTGCCGGTGATGATGTTGAGGAACGCCGAGATGGAGAAGGCGCAGCCGAAGCTGATGCCGGCGGTGACGGCGACCTGGCCGAGCAGGTTGAACCAGCCGGTGAACCAGGACCACACCGGAGCGCTGTTACCAGGCGCCAGCTTGGCGGCCCAGTAGTACAGACCGCCGGCCGTCGGGAAGGCGGAGCAGATCTCAGCCATCGACAGGCCGGCGAAGAGGACAAGCACGCCCACCATCAGCCAGCCCCAGAGCATCACGGGCGGGCCGCCGTGCTGGAGGCCGAAGCCGTACAGCGTGAGGCAGCCGGAGAGGATGGAGATGATGGTGAAGGACACGGCGAAGTTCGAGAAGCCGCTCATGCTCCTCTCGAGCTCCTGCGCGTACCCCATCGCGTGCAGATCGGCCGTGTCCTGGTCGATGTGCTGCACTTGGTCGTTTGCCATAGGACCCCCCTGTTCGACGAACCTCTTGCGATGACTACCTTGGGCGCATTTAGACCGCGTGCCCCGCTCGCTGTCAATAGTCGTGCGACCGGCCTGTGGGTTCGTGTGCGAGCCTGAGTGGAATCGTGCGGACTCGGGTCTTCCGTGCTCCGGCGCCTCGCGCGGCCGAGCGTGGCCGCCGCCCGTGCGCCGCGCACGGCGCGGCGACGCCGGGGCCCGCCGCTCGCGCCGGCTCCATTCTTTGACGCGCGCCCGCGCGTTGCCGCGCGGCGCGACGATGAAACGTCGCCGGCCCGCGGTCCCGGTCGACGAAGGGGGGCGGGGGCGCTCTGCGGGCGCGCCCCCGCCCCTCGGGCGGAACGATCGTCCGGGCCGGCCGCTCTCTCAGGTGCCGGCCCGGGCTCTTCTCAGCCGCTCAGGCCGTCACACCCCCAGCAGCTCGTCGATCTTCTTGACGCCGTCGTTGGCGTCCTCGGCGTAGGCGTCGGCGCCGATCTGGTCGGCCCAGCGCTGGGTCGCAGGCGCGCCGCCGACGACGCACTTGTA
>CAIXSE010000478.1 GCA_903921965.1 uncultured Thermoleophilia bacterium
CAGATCCATTTCTTCATCGTGCCTCCGGGCGGGGACGTGGCTTCGACGGGGGAGCGTAGGTGAGCGGGCGGAGCCCGATGTAGACGGTGAAGCCGGCCATGAACGAGAGCGCGGCGGCCGGGAAGGCGGGCCGCGCGAGGACACCGACGACGACGAGCACCCCGAGGACGACGGCGAGCCGCAGGCCCATGCCGCCGACTGCCAAGCCGAGCTGGAGCCCCTCGCGGTCCCTGGCGCGCCGCCAGGTGAGCGCCTCGAGGCCCCAGTAGCCGAACATGAGCAGGCCGCCGAGCAGCGCGGCCCACAGGGGCTGCGACAGAACGGCGGCCACCACGACACTGGCCACCGTGACGGCGGCCAGCACCAGGGGGATGAGTCGTTTGACGCGCATCAGAGCGTCACCTCTCGCTCGCTCACTTCGTCTCCAGGTAGATGGCGTACAGCGCCAGCGCGAAACCGGCGAACACGCCGATCACCGTGAACAACGGGAAGGTACGGACGAGCCAGTCGATCCCCGCACCGACACCCAGCCCGGTGACGACGCCGCCGAGCAGCAGGAAGGCGACAGATTCAGCCGAGGTCGCCCGGCGCTTGCCGCCGTCGCCACCTGGTTCCTTCGATGATACGTCAGTCACTCTATCCTGCCGTGGCCCCGACCTGCAACGCGCCCAGAGGAGTTCGTGCACCGGTGCACGAACCAGAGAGATTCTATCCGCACGGGGCCGATGGTGCATGCACCGGCGTTCACGACGGGGCTCCGGAGCGCCGCCTCTCGGCGGGATCAGGCCTCCCGCGCGCCGTCCGCCGGCGCGGCCTCGCGGAGCCGCGCGCGCAGCGCCTCGGCGACGTCGAGCACCTCCGGCGCCTCGGGACCCTTCGCGCCGGCGGCGTCGCGCAGCATCGTCAGGCAGTGCGGGCAGGCGACCGCGACCCGCCCCGCGCCGGTCGCCGCGAGCTCGTCGTACCGCAGGGCGCTGATGCGCACGTCCTCCTGCTCCACCTGGTAGAAGGCGTTGGCGCCGCCGCCGCCGCAGCAGAAGGTACGCACGCCGGAGCGCGGCGGCAGGACGGCCTCGCCGCCCAGCACGGCCAGGGCCGCGGACGAAGGCCGTCCGGCCCTGGCCAGGTTGCAGGGCTCGTGGTAGGCCACCGCGCCGCCCGCGGCCGGCTCCAGGTCGAGCCTCCCGGCCGCGACCAGCTCGGCGAGCAGCTCGCTGTGGTGCACCGCAGGGATGGTGAAGCCGAGGGCCGGGTACTCGTGCGCGAACGTGTTCAGGCCGTGCGGGCAGTGCGTCACGAGCTTCTTCGCGCCCGTCTCCCTGATCATCTCGATGGCGACCATGGCGAGCATCTGGAAGCGACCCTCCTCCCCGAGGCGCTTCGCGGGCTCGCCGCAGCAGGGCTCCGCGGGCCCGAGCGTGAGGAAGTCGACGCCGGCGGCGCGGAGCAGGTCCATCGTCGCCCGCACGGCCTGGCCCGAGCGCTCGTCGTAGGCCGCCCCGCAGCCGATCCAGTACAGGTACTCCGGCGGCTCCTCGCGCTCCGCGACGCCGAAGGTGACCTCCTCCGCGTACGGCACCTCCATGAGCCAGGCGGCGCGCTCGTGCGACGGCAGGCGGTACGGGTTCGAGTTCCTGTCGAGCGCCTGGAGCACGCCGGACTTCTGCTCGTCGAGGCGGTTCTCGTCGACCAGGGCGCGGCGGAAGTCGAGCACGTAGTCGACGTGGCGGATCCGCGCC
>CAIXSE010000479.1 GCA_903921965.1 uncultured Thermoleophilia bacterium
GCAGGTCTTCCGCGCCGCCGCGCTGCGCGACGTGTACAGGCGCGGCCTCGAGCCCGAAGCCACAGACGACGCCGCGCTCCTCGAGAAGGGCGGCTACACGGTCCGGCTCGTGCCGTCCACGCCGGCCAACGTCAAGATCACCACGCCGGCCGACCTCCCTCTGGCCGGCGCGCTGCTTTCCTGGGAGGTCGAGGCAGACGTTTAGGGTCGGCACCGGCTACGACGCGCACCGCTTCGCCGGCGGCCGCCGGCTGGTGCTCTGCGGCGTCGAAGTCGGCCACCCGCAAGGGCTGGCCGGCCACTCCGACGCCGATGTCGCCGTCCACGCCCTCATGGACGCCCTCCTGGGGGCGGCGGGCATGGGCGACATCGGCGAGCTGTTCCCCGACTCCGACGAGGCGTACCGCGGTGCCTCCAGCGTCGAGCTCCTCGCCCAGGTCGTGGAGCGCCTCGCCTGGGAGGGCTGGGCCGTGGAGAACGCCGACCTCGTGGTGGTCTGCGAGCGGCCGCGACTCGCGCCGTACCGTCAGGCGATGCGCGAGAAGATCGCGGCCGTGCTGGGCGTGGGGCCCGACGCCGTAGGGCTCAAGGGCACGACGTCCGAGGGCATGGGATGGGAAGGCCGTGGCGAAGGCATCTCCGCCACGGCCGTGTGTCTGCTTTCGCGAGAAGGGTGAAGCGCCGGGCGGCGCCGGCTCTCAGGCGTCGGCCGGCTTGTCGCCCTTGCCCTGCGCGATCTCCTGCGCCGCCTTCGCGTCGTCGTCGGGCGGAAGCTCGTCGTTCAGACCCTGCTTGAAACCCTTGATGCTCTGGCCCATGGACCGGCCGAGCTTGGGCAGGCGCGTGGCTCCGAAGAGCAGCAGGATGACGAGGACGATGAGGCCGATCTCCAGAGGACCAAGGTTGGGCATTTCACTCTCCTGGGGTGCTCGGCGCCGCTGGTGCCCTGGGCGCCGCTGTGGGCGGGCTGTCGCTTGCCGCTGGGGACACTGTACGGCCTGACACGGCGCTAAGCAATCCATGCCCTGCGGAATCCCGGAGGCGCCCGGATGACGAGGGGCACCCCGGACCGCCGATCGAACGCCGAGCCCATCCGCGATGATCTGTCGGGGGCACGGTGGGGACGAGCGCCGGCGCCGGGACGGCCGCTCGCGGACGCGCGGAGCTGCGCCGGCCGCGACGTCCGGGGGTCGCGGTCATCGTCTCGGCGGGCGTGAGCGCCCTCCTGCTCCAGGCAGCGCCGCACGGGCAGCGCTCTCGACCGTGGCCGGGCGGCGCGATCGCGTTCGCCGCCGCGTCCGGGGGACCGGCGGTCCACAACCCCGGGGTCCGGTCCTTCGCGGCCCCCGCGCTCGCCGCCGCGGTGGGGTCCTGCGACTCGTTCGTGGACGTCACCGGCGGCGACGTCGTCCGGCCGGCGGGCCTCCTCTCCTGAGCACAGGCCGCCTTCCGAGGCGGGCAGCGGACGAGGGGTTTGAACTTCGGCGCGTCCCGCGTATACTATTGTTGACTAACTTAGTGTTTATTTAGCATGTGCGAGGAGGAGCGATGGCAGCGGACAAGAGCAGTTCCCTTCCGGCGATGACGAGACGCGGCTTCGTCGCGACGGCTGGGACGGCCATCCTCGGGGCTCTCGCCCTCGGCGCCCTCCGCAAGGCCGAGCCTGCGGTGGCCGCGGTGGCCCCGCTTGCGCGGCCGGATGCGCTCGGGACGAGCGCCGGCCGCTGCGCTCACTGCGGCTCCACCGCGCACACGAGTCTCAGCCCGGCATGCGAGGCCGGCGCGGCGCCGCGGCGCGCCCTTCAGGGCGAGGCGCGCCGCCGCGTCGCCGCGTCGAGGAGGGCCGCCCGATGAAGGCGACCCGCCGCCAGCTGCTCCTCGGCGCGGGCGCGGCCGCAGGCACCGTGGCCGTCGCCGGCGCCCTCGGCACCAGGGCGTCCGACGTGCTGGCCGGAAGGGACGAGACCCCGCGATCCCTGCCGGTCGACCGCGTGGTCCGCACCACCTGCTCGCCCAACTGCACGGGCTCGTGCGGTCAGCTCGCCTTCGTGCGCGACGGCCACGTCGTCAAGGTGCAGCAGGCCGCCGACTACCCCGAGAACGAGTACAACCCGCGGGGCTGCATGAAGGGCATCTCGTACCACACGCTCATCCACGGACCGGACCGCATCAAGACCCCTCTGGTGCGCGAGGGGGAGCGGGGGTCCGGGAAGTTCCGCGAGGCGACCTGGGAAGAGGTCCTCGACCGCATCGCCTCCGAACTCACGCGTATCGGTGACCAGTGGGGCTGGGACTCCGTGCACGTGTTCAGCCAGGTGCCGGGCTCCGGCTACGTGCAGAAGGGCGCCGCGTACCGGGCCTGCGCGGCCCTCGGCATGACGCACGGCACGAGCTTCGACTTCAACGGCGACCTGCCCATGGGCATGCCCATCACCTTCGGCGTGCAGAACGCCGAGCACGAGTCCAAGGACTGGGCCAAGAGCCGCTTCATCCTGCTCATCGGCGCCAACCCGCTGGAGACGCGGATCCCCGACGTGCACTTCATCCACGACGCGGTGGCCGCCGGCGCGCGCCTCGTGGTGGTGGACCCGACCTACTCGTCCACCGCGTCGAAGGCCGACGCCTGGCTGCAGATCAAGCCGGGCACCGACGCGGCACTCGGGCTGGCCCTCGCCCGTCAGGTGATCGAGGACGGCGCGGCCGACTGGGACTTCATGCGCACGCTGACGGACGCTCCGCTGCTCGTGCGCACCGACACCGGCAAGCGCCTGCGGGCCGCCGAGCTGGCGGCCGGCCAGGCGCGCGACCCCGGCCCTGCGGCGGGGGTCGGCCTCGGCGAGTACGGCGCGGACGCCCCGCCGGTCGGCACCGCCCCGCCGGTCCCGCCGGGTCCGCCGGCCCACGGACTGCCTCTCCTGCCGGACGACCGCTACGTCGCCTGGGACACCGCCCGCGGCGGGGCCGTGATCATCGGCACCGACCGCCTCGGCGTGCCGGAGGGCAGCGACCTCGCCCTCGAAGGCGAGTACACCGTGAAGCTCAAGGACGGCTCTCGCGTGCGCGTCACGCCGGGCTTCGCGCTCGTGCAGGCGGGGCTGGACACCTGGACTCCGGAGAAGGCGGCGCAGATCACCGGCATCCCGGCCGAGACCATCGTGCGGCTCGCCCGCTCCTTCGCCGCCCAGCGGCCCGCCGCGATCATCATGGGCGGCGGCAGCAACCACTGGTTCCACGGCGACCTCAACGGGCGCGCCTTCGCCCTGCTCGCCTCGCTGACCGGCAACGTCGGCCGCTCGGGCGGCGGCTTCTCCGTCTACGTGGGGCAGTACAAGGTGCGCGTCGACACGTCGCCCTGGTGGTCCCTCGACGGCGTGAAGGCCCCCATCGTCCCCAGCGTGTACTTCGTGCGCGGCCGCACCGAGACCATGAACCCGCTGGTGCCGTACCCGAAGAGCGGGTTCAAGGCGCTCATCTGCGCTTTCGCCAACATGTTCCTGCAGGCCATGGACGTGAACCGCCTCCACGAGACCCTCGACGGCTGCGAGCTCGTCGTGGTGGTCGACCACCAGATGACCGACACCGTGAAGTACGCCGACATCGTGCTTCCGGCCGCGACGTGGTACGAGAAGACCGACCTCACGGCCACGCCGCTGCACCCGTACCTGCAGATCCAGCAGGAGGCCATTCCGCCGGTGGGCGAGTCGAAGCCTGAGCTCTGGATGTGGCAGGAGATCGTGAAGCGCATCGACCCGGACCTGTTCGCCGAGTGGTTCGACCACACCGCCGAGGAGGCCATCGAGTGGATCCTGGCGCGCGGCGGCGCCACCGAGGGCATCACGCTCGAGCAGCTGAAGGCGGGTCCCGTGCGGCTGAACGTGCCCGACCCGGACGTCGCGTTCGTGCACCAGGTGAAGGAGCTCGTGCCGTTCCCGCCGGTGTCGCTGCCGGCGGCGCTCGAAGCCACGGCGCCGTTCGTGCCCACGCGGCGCGCCGAGTTCTACAAGGAGGAGGACCGCTTCGTCGAGCTCGGCGAGACGGTGCCCACCTACAAGGAACCGCACGACGACGAGGTGCACGACCCGGCGGACTACCCCATCGCC
>CAIXSE010000480.1 GCA_903921965.1 uncultured Thermoleophilia bacterium
ACGACGAGGACGATGATCCTGCGCCTTGGTGTGCGTGCCATCTGTCTGTCCTCCTCAGTGGGCCGCGCCCCACGCGGCCGTTGACACCGGGTGAGACGCCGGGTGGGCGGGGGGCGTTCGTCGTGCCGTCGCCGGCGCGGGGCTCAAGTGGCGGCGAGGTGCGGACGATGTGAGAGGAGAACAGCGACGATGAGGAGGGCCTGATGTTCGGTCTGCGCAGGGGACGCCTTGCGGTGTGTGCGGGGCTTGCGGTGATGTCGGCGGCCGCCCTGGTCTCGGCGGGCGGCTTCGCCCGCGCGGAGGCCGGGCCGCAGTCACGACCGGCGGGAGGGGCCGGGGCGACCCCGAGCCCTTCGCCGTCGGCGACGGCCGATCCCACCCAGGCCGACGTGCGGGCCTTCGTCAAGGAGGCGGTGGCGTTCGCTCGTGAGAACGGCAAGGAAGCGGCGCTGGCCGCCTTCACCGCGCCCGGCGGCCAGTTCCACCAGGGCCAGTTGTACATCTACGCGTACGACTTCAGCGGGACGGTCATCGCCCACGGCGGCGACCCCGCCCTGGTCGGCAGGAACCTGATCGACATGACCGACCCGAACGGGGTGCACGTGATCCAGGAGCTCGTGCGCCTGGCGAAGGGCGGCAGCGGCTGGCTGTACTACACGTGGCCCAACCCGCTGCACGACAACGCCCAGGAGCCCAAACTCGGCTACGTCGAGAAGGTCGACGACAGCTGGTTCCTGGGCTCCGGCACCTACGGCGCCGCCGCGATCGAGCCTCCCAGCAGGGCCGAGGTGAAGGCCTTCGTGAACGAGGCGTACGCGTTCGTGAAGAAGGTCGGCCGGAAGAAGGCGTTCGCGGCGTTCATGAAGAAGGACGGCGACTGGTTCCGCGGCCAGCAGTACATCTTCGCCGACAGGCTCGACGGCACGGTGCTGTGCTTCCCGACCGAGCCCGACAAGGTCGGTACGAGTCTCTGGGACAGACGCGATCCGGACGGCAAGTACCCCATCCGCATGATGTGCAGGCTGGCGCGGACGAAGGGCTCGGGCTGGGTCACGTACACGTACAGCAACCCTGCCCAGGGCGACCAGATGCAGCGCAAGTACGCGTACATCCGGCTCGCCGGGAAGGACTGGTTCCTGGGGTCCGGCACCTACCGGCCGGTCGACTGAGCCCGCGGCGGCGGCTCACACGTCGCCGGCCAGCTCTTCGGGCGGCGCGAAGCCGCGCCGCATGGTGTTCTCCGTGGTCACGCGCGGCTCGGTGAACTGCAGCAGGTAGTCCGGGCCTCCGGCCTTGGACCCGATGCCGCTCATCTTGAATCCGCCGAACGGCTGGCGTTCCACGAGGGCGCCGGTGATGCCGCGGTTGATGTACAGGTTGCCGACGCGGAACTCGCGGCGCGCGCGCTCGATCGAGGCCGGGCTGCGGCTGATCAGCCCGCCGGTGAGGGCGTAGCGCACGCCGTTGGCGATGGTCAGGGCCTCGTCCATGTCGCGGGCCGTCATCACCGCCACGACGGGCCCGAAGATCTCCTCCTGGGCGATGACCGCGTCCGGGCGCACGCCGGTGAACACGTGCGGCGCGACGTAGTACCCGCCGCCGGGCCAGCCGCCGTCCGGAGGCTCCACGGTCGCGGCGAGCGTGCCCTCGCGCAGGCCGGTCTCGACGTAGCTGAGGATCCGCGCGCGGGCCCCGTCGCTGATGACCGGCGGCACCCGTGTGGCCGGATCTTCGGCGGGACCGACGCGGAGACTCCGTGTGGCCTCGGTGAGCCTGCGCACGAAATCGTCGCAGGCGGCCTCGAGCACGATGACGCGCGAGGCCGCCGAGCACTTCTGGCCGGCGTAGTGGAACGCCGAGACGACGACCTCGCCGACGGCCACGTCGAGGTCGGCGTCGGCGTCGACGATGACGGCGTTCTTGCCGCCCATCTCGGCGATGACCTTCTTGACCCCGTCGTGGGCCGGGTGCTGCGCCGCCTGGGCGACGATGCGGAGGCCGACCTCCATCGATCCGGTGAACGCGATGAGGTCGACGCCCGGGTGGCGCACGAGGAAGTCGCCGACCTCGTCGCCGGGGCTGGGCAGCAGGTTGACCGTGCCGGGCGG
>CAIXSE010000481.1 GCA_903921965.1 uncultured Thermoleophilia bacterium
AGCGCTCCCAGCCCGGTGCGCAGGGTCCCGTTGTACGCGGAGGCGGACCCGGCGATGCCGGGGTGACGGGTGAGGGCGAGCGCCGTGCTGTCGGGCCACACGACGCCGAACGCGGCGACGGTGACGAAGAGCGGCACGACCATCGCCCAGATGCCGAGGCCGCTCGCCGTGAGCGCGGCGAGCGTGACCACGCCGGCCACCGCCGTCACGGCCAGGCCGGCGGTGAGCAGGCGTCGCGGCGAGGAGCGGGCGAGCAGCCTGTGGTTGAGCGCGGTCGCGGCGAGCATGCCGACCGCGTTGAGGCCGAACAGGACCCCGTAGGCGGTCGCCGAGACGCCGTACACGTCCTGGTACACGAACGCCGAGCCGGCGATGTAGGCGAAGAACGCCATCGAGGTCAGCGCGCCGGCGAGCGTGTAGCCCATGAAGCCGGCGTCGCGCGACAGCGTCGCCATGGCGCCGGCGATGGCGCGCAGGCCGCCGGCGGTGCGCCGCTCCTTCGGGTGGGTCTCGGGGAGGCCGAACGCCACGGCCAGGAGGAGCCCCACGCTGAGGACGGTGACGACGCCGAAGAGCCCGCGCCACGACATGACCCGCAGCAGCTGGGCGCCGATGAACGGAGCGACGACCGGCGCCACGCCCCCGACGAGGGTCATACGCGACAGCAGACGGGCCGCCTGGCGGCCGCGGGACACGTCGGCGACGACGGCGTTGGCGATCGCCATCCCCGCCGCCCCGGCGACGCCCTGCGCGAAGCGGACGGCGATGAGGACCTCGATGGTCGGCGCCAGCGCCGAGGCCAGCGAGGTGGCGGCGAAGACCGCGAGGCCGGTGAGCAGCAGGCCCTTGCGGCCGCGGGAGTCGCTGAGCGGCGCGGTCAGCAGCTGGCCGAGAGCGAGGCCGACGATGAAGGTGGTGATGGTGAGCGCGACCGCCTGCATGGACGTGCCGAGGTCGCGGGAGACGTCCGGCATGGCCGGCAGGTAGAGGTCGTCGGCGAACGGCCCGAGCACCCACAGACCGCCGAGGATGAGGACGAGCGTGGTGCGGCGGCCGCGGCCCATCCGCTCGAGACGAGAGGGGGAGTCCACGGCTCGAGCCTACAGCCGGCCCCTGCGCGGCGCCAGACGCAGGCGAGGCGGCCGGCCGTGCCGGTCGGTCCGTTCAGCGGGACGCTCCGCGTTGCACGGCCCATCTGGCGGGCCGGCCTCGACGTCCCCGGGACTCCGCGAGAGAATCCGGCGCGACGACTCGCGCCGGCCCGCCCGGTGACCGCACCGCTGCAGTGAAGGAGACACCCGCCATGAGGTTCATCGACGCCCACCTGCACACCGACATGATCGAGGACGTCCAGCTCCAGAAGCTGGTCATGATGGGCATGGAGGCGGCGGTCATCCCGAGCCCGCACATGTTCATCGGTACCCACGACGCGGAGACGGTGCTGCAGCTCTGGGAGCGGTTCCTGACGATGGAGACGACCACCGCGAAGACGCTGGGCTACGAGGCCTTCACGTCGATCTCGGTGCCGTTCTTCGGGGTCAGCCGCGGCGACGCCGAGAAGTGCCTCGAGCGCATGCCCGAGTTCCTCGCGCACGAGCGCGTCGTGGCCATGGGCGAGATCGGCCTGGACACCGGCACGGAGTTCGAGGAGTGGCTGTTCCGCGAGCACCTGCGGCTCGCGAAGGAGCACGACCTGCCGGTCATCCTGCACACGCCGATCCGCCTGGCGCCGCAGGGCCCCGTCGTCACCCCGAGGGTGTACGAGATCATCGTCGAGGAAGGCTACCCGGTGGACCGCTGCGTGTTCGACCACGCCGGCGAAGAGACCATGGAGTTCCGCATGAGCACCGGCGGCATGGTCGGTCTCAGCATCTGCTGGGACAAGATGCCGCCCGAGGTCGCCGCCCGCATGGTCATCGACCACCCGGAGTGGCGCGGCCGCCTCATCATCAACTCCGAGCTCGGCGGCATGGGCAACGACTACTTCATGGTGCCGCGCGTGCAGCTCGCCATGAAGCTGTTCGGGCTCGACAAGCAGACGATCGACGAGGTCTGCTTCCAGACGCCGCGGGACTTCTTCGCGCTGCCGGTGGACTGAGCACGGCCGGGCGGCGGCGAAGCCCCCCGCCGCGGCTCAGGGCTGCAGCCAGCGCGCCACGACCAGCCCGCCGATCACCCCGAAGGTGTTGAGCGACGCGTGCGTGATCGCCGGCGCGAGCACGCTGCCGGAGCGCTTGCGCAGCCAGCAGAACACCATGCCGGCGGCGCCGGTCGCGACGACGGTGCCGGCCACTCCGGCGATGCGCAGGCCGGTGGACGACAGCGTCTGGCCGGCCGCGTTGCTGGACACCGAGCCGATCGACGGCAGGATGTGCCAGAGGCCGAAGACGAAGGAGCTCATCAGCGCCGCCCGCCAGAACGGGTGGCGGCGCCCGTAGTACCCCAGCAGGCCGCCGCGGAAGATCAGCTCCTCCGAGAGCGCCGTGCCCAGCGGGATGCGCACGAGGAGCTGGTACAGCAGGGCGGCGGTGGCCATGTTCTCGAA
>CAIXSE010000482.1 GCA_903921965.1 uncultured Thermoleophilia bacterium
CGGCAGCCGATGCTCGCCAACCTCGTCTTCATGGACAGCGACGAGGTCGACCGCCGCTACGACACCGTCGAGCGCCACGGCGAGACCCTCGTCGTCGACATCCACATCCCCGACTTCCAGGGCCGCGGCGCCTACTTCTGGGCCAAGGCCAGCCCGCTCTACGGGCCCGACGGCGAGCTGGCCGGCGCCATCGAGACGATCCGCGACATCACCGAGCGCAAGGAGATGGAGGAGCGTGTCGCGCGCTCCAACGCCGAGCTCGAGATCGCCGGGCAGATCCAGCAGAGCTTCCTGCCGGACGTGCTGCCGCAGGTCGCCGGCTTCGACGTCGCCGCGCGCAGCGTGATGGCGAAGGAGGTGGGCGGCGACTTCTTCGACGTCATCCCGTTCGAGGTCATGGCGCTGGAGCAGGGCCTGATGGGCGTGCTGATCGCCGACGTCTCGGGCAAGGGCGTGCCGGCGGCGCTGTTCATGGCGCTGTCGCGCATCGTCGTGCGCGTGAACGCGCTGTGGCACCGCGACGCGGCGAAGACCATCGAGGCCTCGAACAACGTGATCAGCGAGGACTCCAAGGCGGGGATGTTCGTCACCCTGTTCTACGGCCTGCTCTCGGAGCGGTACCGGACGCTGACCTACGTGAACGCGGGGCACAACCCGCCGATCGTCTACCGCGTCGCGGACGGCTCGCTGGAGACTCTGCGCCCGACCGGCATCATCCTGGGCGCGCGCATGGACCGCACGTACCGCGCCGAGAAGATCGCCGTGGCACCCGGCGACGTGGTCGTGCTGTACACCGACGGCGTGACCGAGGCCGTGGACCACGACTTCCAGCTGTTCGGCGAGGCCCGGCTGGAGGCCGTGATCCGCGCTCACGCGGCCGAGCCGGCGGCGGCCATCATGGAGGCCGTTCTCGCCGCCGTCGAAGAGTTCGCCACCGGCGAGCCGCAGTTCGACGACATGACCGTGATGGTGGTCAAGGGGGTGTGAGCCCCCCGCGGGCCGCCTGTCTGCCCGCCGCCGCGCCCGGTAGGCTGCCCGCGACAGCACCCGCTCCTCGCACGCTGACGCCGTTCCGCGACCCCGCGACCGCACGCTGACGTCGTCGCACTCTCGGGCGATCGCACGCTGGCGCCCTCCGACGCTCCCGGCACCACGGTCATGGTCACGCGGCGCTGTGCGTTGGGTGTAGTTTGCAGCGAAACGACAGCGTGCGGAAGGGGAGAACACCGCGCCGGCGTTGACGTTGCGGAGTGTCAACGTTCCGGCCCGCATGCCCGGGCGACGAAGCCGGCCCTGCTCGCCGCGGCCGGCGGAGGGGAGATGAGGAACATGCGCGCGATGCAGCTGGCGGCGCCCGGTCTTGCGGAGGAGGCGCCGCTCAGGCTCGTGGACCTGCCGGTGCCCGAGCCGGGACGGGGCCAGGTGCTTCTGCGGGTGCTGGCCTGCGGCGTGTGCCGCACCGACCTGCACATCCTGGAGGGCGAGCTGCCGCCGCACCGCTCGCCCGTCGTCCCGGGCCACCAGATCGTCGGCGAGGTGGCCGCCCTGGGCCCTGGAGCCGCTGCCGTCCACCCTGGGGGTGACGAAGCGGTGGAGCCACCGGCCGTGGGCGACAGGGTCGGGGTGCCGTGGCTGCACCAGACCGACGAGAGCTGCCGCTTCTGCGCGCGCGGGCAGGAGAACCTGTGCGAGCACGCGCTCTTCACCGGCTGGGACGTGGACGGCGGCTTCGCCGAGTACACGGTCGCGCCGGCCGGGTTCGTGTACCGGCTCCCGGCCGGCATGACGGCGATGGCGGCAGCTCCGCTGCTCTGTGCCGGCATCATCGGCTACCGCTGCCTGCGGCTGGTCGGCATCGTCGGCGACGATGCCGGCCAGCCGGGCGGCGTGGCCGTTGCCTCCGCGGGCGCGGCGTCGGGCCCCGCGCCGAAGCGCCTTGCCATCTACGGCTTCGGCTCGGCCGCCTCGCTGTGCACGCAGATCGCCGTGTGGCGCGGGTGGGAGGTCTACGGCATCGCCCGCGACGCCGAGCACCGCGGCATGGCGCTGGAGCTCGGGTGCGTCTGGGCCGGCGAGTCCTCCGACGACCCCGGCGTGCTGTACGACGCGGCCATCATCTTCGCCCCGGCCGGCGAGCTCGCCGTCGACGCCCTGCGCCGCCTGGACAAGGGCGGCGCCGTCGCGCTGGGCGGGATCTACAGCTCGCCCATCCCGCCCATCGAGTACCCCTGGATCTACCACGAGCGCGTCGTGCGAAGCGTCGCCAACTCGACGCGCCGGGACGCCCGCGAGCTGCTGCGCGACGCGGCCCTCGTACCTGTCGTGAGCCGCGTCCAGGAGTACGACCTCGAGCAGGCGAACGAGGCGCTGCTCGACCTCAAGGAGGACCGGGTGCGCGGGTCGGCTGTGCTGCGGGTGGCGGCGGACGCGTGACGGAGCGAGGCGCCGCCGGGCAGGCCGGCCGGTCGTCCGTGCAGTTGTGTGAGCCCGCTCGCCGGCGGCGCGCACAGGCGCCCCGCCCCGCCCGATGTCTAGCCTCGCGCCGGGCCGGGCAGAACCTCGGGGCAACTGTGTTCCGGGAGGGATCGTGGCCGACATCGTCATGTACAAGACTCAAGTGTGCCCGTACTGCGTCATGGCCGGCGGGCTGCTGAAGAAGAAGGGACAGACCTGGCAGGAGATCGAC
>CAIXSE010000483.1 GCA_903921965.1 uncultured Thermoleophilia bacterium
CCCGCAGACGGCGCGCACCCTGCTCACCTACCGCTTCCGCAACCTGGACGGGGCCCGGCAGAAGGCGCGGCACATGGGCCACCGCGGCGCCCTGTACCCGTGGGAGTCTGCCGACAAGGGCGTCGAGACCACGCCGCCCTACGGCTACGGCCCCGACGGCGAGATGGTGCCCATCCTCTCCGGCCTCATGGAGCACCACATCTCGGGCGACGTGGCCTGGGGCGTGTGGGAGTACTGGAAGGGCACCGGCGACGACGCCTGGATGGCGTCCATGGGCGTCGAGGTCATGCTCGAGACGGCGCGGTTCTGGGCGTCGCGCGCCTCGCGCGGCGAAGACGACCGCTACCACATCCGCATGGTCGTGGGCCCGGACGAGTACCACGAGGGCGTCGACGACAACGCCTACACGAACGTGCTGGCGCGCTGGAACATCGGCAAGGCCGTGGAGGCGCTGGCCTGGCTCGAGCGCGTGGATTCGGCCTACGCCGCGGAACTGCGCGCGAAGCTCGACCTGCACGACCCCGAGATCGCCGACTGGCTCGAGGTCGCCTACGGGCTCGTCGACGGGTACGACCCCAGGACGAAGCTGTTCGAGCAGTTCGCCGGCTTCTACGAGATGGACGACGTGCCGATCGAGAAGCTTCGTCCGCGCCCCATGCCGGCAGACCTCCTGCTGACCCGCGAGGTCACGCTGAAGTCCAAGGTCGTCAAACAGGCCGACGTGGTGATGCTCACGCACATCCTCTCGGACGAGTTCGGCGACGAGGTCGCGCGCGCCAACTACGACTACTACGAGCCCATCACGTGCCACGGCAGTTCGCTGAGCCCGGGCATCCACGCGGCCGTGGCGGCGCGCCTCGGCGACGTGCCCACGGCCGTGGAGGATTTCAAGATGGCGGCCGCGATCGACCTGGCCGACAACATGGGCAACGCGGCGCGCGGCCTGCACATGGCCACGATGGGCGGCCTCTGGCAGGCCGCCGTGCTGGGCTTCGCGGGGCTGCAGCGCCGCCACGAAGCCCTGCTCATCGACCCGCACCTGCCGCCCGACTGGCGGCGGGTCCAGCTGCCGCTCTGGTTCCGCGGCGCGCGGGCCGAGTTCGACCTGCATCGGACGAAGCACGCCGACCACGTGGGTATCACTGTGGAAGAGGCCGCGCTCACGGTGCTCCTCGACGGCGAGGAGCGCTCGTTGTCGCCCGGCAGGCACCTGCTCCGCCGCGCCGACGGCGGCCCCTGGGAGGTGGTCGTGCCGTGACCCTGCTCATCGCCGTCGCCGATCCTCAGGCCGACGCCGAGCTGCTGGCCAGCGCCCGCAACCTGGCGGCGGCCGCGCACTGGGGCACGGCCGGGGTGCACGTGCGCCAGGCCGGCGAGGCGGAGCTCCCGGGCGCCGGCCTCCAAGGCCTGGCCGTGACCGAGGTCGAGGGCGAGCCGGCCGCGGCGCTGGCGGCCCACGTCGAGCGCGTCGGCGCCGAGGCGCTGGCCCTGGGCCTGCGCACGCGCACGGGGCCGGGCGTCGGGCACGTGGCCGGCGAGCTCATCGCGCGGCACGGCGTCCCGCTGCTGCTGGTCAGGCCGGGGATGCGTCCGCTCACCGGCCTGCGCCGTCTCGTCGTCCCGCTCGAGGGCAGTCCGTCGGCGTCGGCGGCCATGAAGCACGCCGACGACGCGCTCTGCCGGCGCGGCCGCGAGATCGTGATGCTGCACGTCGTCACCGGCGACCGCCCGGCCGAGGAGGGCAGCTTCCCCGCACCGCGCATCGTCGACCAGGAGCACTACGAGTGGAGCGCCTGGCAGGAG
>CAIXSE010000484.1 GCA_903921965.1 uncultured Thermoleophilia bacterium
CCCGCCGTGGCCGTCGCTCTCGTGCTCGGGTTGTGGGGCGCCTGGCGCGAGGAGTCCCGCGTGGTCGTCGTCTTCAACGCGGCCAACACCGTGGTGTCCGTGTTCCTGGCTACGCTCGTGTTCGAGGCCGCCGCCGCGGCGCTGCAGGTCCCTCCAGACACCCTCTCCGTGTCGCTCCTGGCGGCCGGCGCCGCCGCCGCGGTCACTTTTGAGGCGTTCAATCTAGTGCTCCTTAGCCTTGGCATGCACGTGAAGTACGGGCGGAAGCTGAGTGCATTCTGGCGCGAGGAGATGCCCCCGTTCCTGCGCAGCCTTAGTGTGCTCCTCCTCCTCGGCCTCGCGATCGCGGCGCTCTATGCCGAGGCCGGCATCGTCGCCGTGACCCTGCTGTTCATCCCGCTGTTCTCGAGCCAGTACATGTTCAAGCTGCTCGTGCGCGAGAAGCAGCACCTGGCGAAGCAGAAGGAGCTCAGTGACCAGTACCTCGAGATGAACATCGGGCTGGCCGCCGCGATGGTCGTGCTGCTGGACAGCAAGGACGAGTACACGGCCCAGCACTCGGCCGCCGTCGCCATGTATTGCCGTGACATCGCCGGTGTGCTCCAGTTGCCGGAGGAGCAAGCAGAGGCGCTTCACCTGGCAGGGCTGCTGCACGACCTGGGGAAGGTGGGCGTTCCCGATGCGGTGCTCCGCAAGACCACCGTCCTCGACGAGCAGGACTGGTCCTACGTCCGCGAGCACCCCGAGAAGGGTGCCGAGGTGCTGTCGCACCTGGTGGCGTACCAGGGGGTGGCCGACATCGTCCGCTATCACCACGAGCGCCTGGACGGCAGCGGATACCCGTGCGGCATGGTGGGAGACGACATCCCCGAGCTGAGCAAGATCCTCGCCGTGGCCGACTCCTACCACGCCATGACGTCGGACCGGCCCTACCACACGGCCAGGAGCTCGTTCGAAGCCCTCAAGGAGCTGCGCCGGGCCTCGGGTCGCACGCTCGAGAAGGAGTACGTGGAAGCGCTCGCGCGGGTGCTGCGCGACAAGGACCTGGCCTATAGGGACGGCAGCTCCACGGACTTCATGGGCGAGTACGAGCGCGGGCGCATCAACCTGCGTCTGCGCGGGCGGGCGCTGGCCGACGTCAGCGGCCTCTCGGCTGAGGCTCAGGAAGGCCCAGCGGCAGGCTGAACAGGCTCCTGGCCGCGAGCGCGGCGGCTCCCGCCTTGAGCAGGTCGGCGGCGATGAACGGCAGGGCTCCCGCAGCGATGGCGGCTCCCGGGCCGAGGTCGAGCTGCACGGCAAGCCACGCGGTGCCCAGCGCGTAGACCGGCAGCAGGCCGGCGAGCGCCGCTACCGTGAGGCCGAGGAAGCCAGGGCCGGTGCGCCGCGCCACTACTCCGGCCGTCACGGCACCAAGGAGGAAGCCCCAAAGGTAGCCGCCGGTGGGGCCGAACAGCGCGCCGAGTCCGGAGGCTCCGCCGGCGTACACCGGAGCCACGAGCCCGAGGACCAGGTAGGTCCCTACCGCCAGGGCGCCGCCGCGTGGTCCGAGGACGAGGCCCGCGAGCAGCACGACGAGCACCTGCAGTGTGAACGGGACGGGGCCGAGCGGGATGGCGACGAACGCGCTGGCGGCGATCAGTGAGGCGAAGAGGGCGGCGTAGGCCACCTCGCGGGTCTGCAGCTGCAATTCGTCAACCTCTTTCTCGGGAACAGAGGTGACAATGTAGGTCCGCCCCGGGAGGCTGTCAAGGCAGCGTCCCGGGGCGGGGAAGCCTCAGGTCGCGAGTGTCACGTCCCCGGAGTGGAAGGACCTGACGGCTCGGTGGGGGAGCTGGACCAGCAGCGCGCCGTGCTCGTCGATGCCGGCCGCGCGCCCTTCGACTGCGCCGTCACGCGTCTGGACGCTCACGGTCCGCTCCAGGAGGTAGTCGCGACTGCGGAAGCCGCTCACGGCGCTCTCGAAGCCGTCGGCGAGGCCGTGCCTGTAGTGCGCGTCGAGAGACAGCAGCAGCCGGGCCAGCAGTTCGCTCCTGTCCACGGGACTCCCGGTGACCATCTTGAGCGAGGTGGCCGTCTTGCGCAGGGCCACGGGCAGCTCCGAGTACTCGGTGTTCACGTTCACGCCCATTCCCGCCACGATCCAGTCCACTTCGTCCTGCTCGCCCGCGACCTCCAGGAGGATCCCGGCCACCTTCCGGTCGCCGATGAAGAGGTCGTTGGGCCACTTGATGGCTACGGCGACCTCGGCGACAGACTCGATGGCCTCGGCCGCGGCGCACGCCGTGACCAGGGTCAGCATGTGGGCATCGCTCATGGGGAGGTCGGGTCGCAGGAGCGCCGAGAACAGCAGCCCCTTGCCGGCCGGTGACGTCCAGCGCCTGCCGAGACGGCCTCGGCCGGCGGTCTGCGACTCCGCGATCACCACCGTGCCTTCGGGCGCCCCGCTGTTGGCCAGCGACTTGGCCTCGACGTTCGTCGACTCGATCTCGTCGTAGTACCGGTAGGAGCGGCCGAAGGCGCAGCCCGCCGTACGGTCGGTCACGTGAGCCATCGAGAGCCGGCTCGGCTCTTCTTCGAGGCGGTAGCCGCGCCGCGACACGCCGAGGATGCGGTACCCGCGCCTGCGGAGCGACTTGATGTGCTTGTGGACGGCGTTGCGCGAGATGCCGAGCTGGCCGCTCATGGCTTCGCCCGAGACGAAGTCCTCGCTGGCGCGCAGGAGGTCGATCACCGTCTTCTTGCGCTGGCTCATCCGGTTGGACTCGATGTAGACGACTGACGCTGCCATCTTCGCTCCTGTTGCCTCGATGGGATACGGGACCGCATCGTAGCCAGCCGGAGCTCGGACGGAATCATACCGCGGTCGTATCTGACGGTCCGCCCGGGTTGAGATTGCGGCGGTTCAGTCCAGCGGCAGGGCGTCGTGGTAGAGGAGGATGGCTTCGACCCGCGTCCTGACCCCGAGCTTCGCGAAGATGTGGGTGACGTGTGTCTTGACCGTCGCCTCCGAGACCACGAGGCGCGCAACGATGTCGGGGTTCCGCAGGCCGTCCGCCATCAGGGCGAGCACTTCGTGCTCGCGGGGCGTCAGCAGGTCCAGGAGCGCCGCTGCCCGGCCACGTCCGCCCGGACGGGCTGCACGCGTCCGGGCGACGACATCGGCCACGTCGCTCCGTCCGTTGCGTTCCGCCGTGCGGAGGACGCGTCTCAGCACGGCGTCCGGGGCGACCTTGCCGGCCGCCTCGACCGCGAGCCCCGCCAGGTCCGCGTGGTCGGCGCAGAGCTCGCCGACGAAGTCCCCGAAGCCCGGGTGCAGGGCCAGCGTGTCCATGAGTTCCTGCGCGCGTCCGCCTGATGCCGCCGCCGACAGCGCGGTCAGGGCGACTGGGTGACGGGGGCAGAGCTCCTGTGCGAGGACGTGGAGGTGACCGAGCTCGAGCTGCAGGGGGAGGCAACCGGCCAGGCGGGACTCGGCCTCGCTCCGGTGGTTCCTCTCGTGCGCGAGCACGCCGGCGAAGAGCCTGGACTTCAGTGCGACGAACGCCAGCCTCAGACCGTCCGCGCGCCTGGCCACGTCGTCGAGGGGGTCGCGCGTGTCGTCGCCGAGCAGACCCCGGGTGTACAGGAGGTTGGCTTCGAAGTTGAGGAGGGCGTACGCGTCCTCGAGCGGGTGAGCCTGGTCGAAGACTTCGCTCGCCGCCAGTCGCGCCTCCTCGAGGTGGCCCGCCCTCCTGAGAAGGGTGGCTTCGTGACAGCGGGCCCAGGCGCGCAGGCCGGGTTGCTGGTCGTGGGCGTCGCCCTGGGCTGCGGTGCGCACGAGGTCCAAGCCGGCGTCGGTGTCGCCGAGTGAGCCGGTGGCGAGGCCCA
>CAIXSE010000485.1 GCA_903921965.1 uncultured Thermoleophilia bacterium
AGCACGTCGGCCGCCATGAGCGGGCCGCACACCACGAAGGCCATCGGGTTGGCGAACACGCCGAGCGCCACCGTGAGCGCGGCGAGGACGGGGTGGCGGCGGGCCAGCAGCGCGAGGCCCGCGACGGTCAGCGCCAGCCCGAGGAGGAACGGGTCCTGGCCGTGGGCCAGGTACACGGCCATGATGCCGGCGAACGCCCACGCGGGCCACACGTCGTCGCAGTGCCACATGCCGCGCTGGTACACGTAGTAGAGCGGAGGGACCGCGCCCGCGGCCAGCACCACGATCACCTTCGCCGGCAAGTACTGGGCGAGCCAGTAGAAGACGAACCCGTAGTTCACGGCTCCGTACGAGCCGCCGTACCAGTAGTCGTCCCAGAAGATCGACTCGCCGCGGCGCAGCAGGAACACCTTGTACGCGTGCGCGAAGTCGTCCCACCCTGGGACGCCGTGCGTCCACATGAGCACGGCCACGAGAGCCGCCGCGCCGGTGCCGGCGAGCCACAGCGCGAGCACGCCGCCCCTCGACTTGAGGCGGTCCTCGACCCCTGTGAGCGTCACGGGCGCCTCTCGCGGGCCGGCGTCACCGGGTGAGCTCCGCCTCGGCGGTGCCGGCCACGTCGAAGCGCAGCTGGTAGACGCCCACGGACGGCGCCTGGAAGATGATGAACCCGTGCGAGTCCTCGGTCAGGAGCTTGCGCGCGGGCTCCAGGCTGTCGGCCCGCCACGGCTGCCCCGCGTGCCCGTCCCTGCCGCTCGACGCGGCGCCGGACGGGGCCCGCGCCACCCGCCAGTACGGCGACCACGTGACCTTGACGAGGTACGGCCCGGGCCTGGTGACCCCGAAGCGGATGCTCGTGTGGTCCATGGCGAAGACCCGGGCATCGGCCTGCTCCAGCGGCACCACCAGCGGCTCCGCGTCGAGGAGCCGGTACACGCTCCAGTCGGAGCCCCGGTACACCAGACGGAACTCGGGCGACGACGCGAGGATCGCCGCCTCACGCCGTGAGGTCGACACCAGCGGGGCGTGGGGCACGAACACGTACTCGACCGCCATGCGCCTCAGCCACGCGGTGTACCCGTCCGGCGTGAGCTGCTCGTCGTAGAGGTCGACGTTGTGCAGCGCGTCGGCCTGCCGGTACCAGCCGCGGGTGATGGGGAACCCGGCGGCCGGGAAGTAGTACGACTCCCAGTGCATCTCCGGCGTCACGATGTGGAACCGGTAGCCGGGGTCGTACACGGTGGCCGCGTACCGCAGTGCCGGGGCGAAGAACGCCTCGCGCGTGGCTGTGAACGATGGCGCCCGCGCGAGCATCCACACGGGGAAGGCGAGCTGGAAGGCGAGCACCACGGCCACCGCCAGCGCCGGCAGGACGCGGCGCAGCCGGCTGGGCCACGCGACGGCGACCAGGAGCGGGCCGCCGAACACGTAGAAGAAACGGCCCGCGTTGTTGCCGATCTGCGTGTCGGGCAGGAGGTATGCCGGCACGACGACGGCCAGCAGCGCGACGAAGATCCACTGCATGGCGCGCAAGGAGGGCTCCTCGCAGAACCGCGCGAGGACGATACCCAGGACGGCGACCACGGCCAGGCCCGCGAGCTCGGCGGTGTAGTGGAACTCCCAGGCCGGGGCGGCGAAGACCGCCGCGAGCGCCACGCGGGCCACCACGACCGGGAGCATCGCGACGATGAACCGCACCACGGTGCGCCTGCTCTCGGGCCGGCCGGCGAGCATGCCCAGCAGGAACACGCCCGCGGCCACGAGCGCCAGCGGGTTGGTGAACACGCCCAGGCCGCAGGGCAGCGCGGCGAGGTACGGCCGCCCGCGCGCCAGCAGCACCAGCCCGGTCATCGTGAGGCACATGGCGAGGAGGAACGGGGACTGCCCCCAGGCCAGGTACACGACCATGACCACGGCCAGCGTCCAGGCGGGGGCCCGCGAGGTGACCCCCCAGGCGTCACGCAGGTAGAGGTGGAGCAGCACCGGGAGCGACCCGCCGGCGAGCACGGTGATGACCGCGCCGGGCACGAACTGCGCGAGCCAGTAGTAGACGAGGCCGTACGTGAGGGCCCCGTACGAACCCCCGTACCAGTAGTTGTCCCAGAGCACCGACTGGCCGTCGCGCAGGAGGGCGATCTTGTAGAGGTGGGCGGGGTCGTCGCCGCCCGAGACGCCGAGCAGGTACATGGCGAGGCCGGCCAGCGCCAGCGCCACCACCGGGCCGGCGAACAGCCAGACCAGCGACGCGCGCGCCGGGAACCGGACCGCGCGCGGGACGGCCAGGGCTGCGGCCGGGGAGCTCACGTGCGCGGCTCCCAGGCCGCCACGGCCGCCGCGAACCCGGCGGCGAGGGCGGGACTCCCCGGCAGGGAGGCGACGAGCGTGGTGGCGAGGCAGGCCGGCAGGGCCTGGCCCACGGTCTCGCCCTTCCCGTCCGGGCCGCTGACCTCGTAGGCCACCGACTGCTGCTCGAGGAGCAGGTACTCGTCGTCGAACAGGTCGTAGACCACGCCGTCTCCGCTATCGAAGGGATTGCCCGGCGCGGTCCGCACCGGCACGTAGCGGGGACGCTCGTACCAGTCGAGCAGTTCGGCCTCGCCGGCCAGGGCGCCGGCCAGCTGGTGCACCGTGCCGCAGGTGTCGGCGAGCGCATCGAGCAGCAGCAGGCAGCCGCCGCCCATCGCCAGGGTGGGCAGGCCGGAGGCGACGGCACCGGCGAGGGCGGCCTTGAGCGGCTCGTTCGCGGCGAACGGCGCCAGACCGGCCTCGTCGAGCCCACCGCACAGCAGCAGCCCCGACGCGTCGGGGGGGAGCTCCTCGTCGCCGCTCAGGTCGAAGCGTTCCAGGCGAAGGCCGGTCGCCTCGAGGAGGTCGAGGTTCTCGGGCGCGAAGAGCTCGAGCGGCGAGCCCGTGGCGACCGCCACCGTGCGCCCGGCGACGGTGCGGTCGGGCGTCAGCAGCCGCCGCGGCCGCGACGGCACGAAGCCGCGGCGGGCCGCCGCCGCGGCCAGCTCGTCGG
>CAIXSE010000486.1 GCA_903921965.1 uncultured Thermoleophilia bacterium
AGCTCGTTCCGCGAGGCCCCGGTCTTCAACGGCATCATCACCGTCCTCATGTTCGTCCCCGCCGCCGTGGCCGTGATCCCCGGCCTGCCGCTCGTGAGCGTGATCCTCGTGGCGCAGTCGCTGAACGGCGTGCTGCTGCCGGTGATCCTCATCTTCACGCTGCTGCTCATCAACAACCCGCGCGTGATGGGCGAGCACGTCAACGGCACGGTGCGCAACGTCATCGCCTGGGGGTTCACCGGCGCGCTCGTGGTGATGAGCGCGTTCCTGCTGCTCTCGCCGCTCTTCTCCTGAGGCCGCGCCGTGGCGCGGCCGGTCGCTCGGCGGGGCGGCCGCCGCCGTCAGACGAGCGACGCCGGCGGCTCGCTGTCGTCGCGGCGCGTGGCGCGCGGCTCGACGTGCACCAGCACGTCGGCGTTGGACACGCAGCCGCGGATGTCGGCGGCGATGTGCTCGGCCACGTCGTGGGCCTCGATCACCGTGAGGTCGTCGTCCACCAGCACGTGCAGGTCGATGTGGCGGCGGCTCCCCGCCCTGCGGGCGCGCAGCTTGTGGTAGCCGGAGATGATGTCGCCCTTGTGGTCGGCCACGCAGCGGCGGATGGCCTCGAGCTCGTCGTCGGGCAGCGTCTCGTCGAGCAGCACCTTCGTGGACTGGATGACGAGGTCGTAGCCCGTCTTGATGATGAGCACGGCGACGGCGATGGCGGCGATGGGGTCCAGGTACTCCCAGCCCGTGATCTTGACCAGCAGCAGACCGCCGGCCACGCCGAACGACGTGTAGACGTCGGTCAGCAGGTGCGCCGCGTCCGCCTCCAGCGCTGCCGACTCGGTGCGCCGCGCCACCGGGTACAGCACCTTGCGCGAGACGACGAGGTTGACGATGCCGGACGTGGCCATGACCGCGATGCCCAGCCACACGTGGTCGATGTGGGGGCCGTCGATGATCTTCATGATGCCCTCGTAGATGATCACCCCGGCGGCGGCGATGATGAGCAGCGCCTCGATGACGCCGCTGAGGTTCTCCACTTTCTCGTGCCCGTAGTGGTGGTGCGTGTCGGGCGGCGCCGCCGCCTTGCGCACGGAGTAGAAGGCGATGAGGGCGGCGACGAGGTCCGACCCCGAGTGCAGCGCCTCGGAGATGATGGCGATGGACCCCGAGAGGATGCCGACCGTGAGCTTGAAGGCGATGAGCGCCGAGTTGGAGGCGATGGAGATCGCCGCGGCGCGCGACTTGAGCCGGTGGACGGCGCGTTCGTCCGGGGAGAGGCCGCCCGTGGGGCGGCCGGGATCAGGCTTGCGGACCTCCATCGATGACACCCTCCTGTCGCAACCGTTCGAGGAGGGCCCTACCGGCCAGTGCGCGGTGGCTGGCCTGGTCCTTGTCCGCCTGCGGCCACTCGGCCACAGTGAGGTCTGACCCCTCGGGGACGAAGACGGGGTCGTAGCCGAACCCGCCTTCTCCGCGCGGCAAGGCGGCGATGGCGCCCCACCAGAATCCCGTCGCCGCGTATTCTCGCATGTCCGCGGCGACGGCGACAACGGAGCAGACGAAGCGCGCCCGGCGCGGGCCGGGGCCGGCGAAGCCGGCCAGCTCCCGCAGGAGGCGCGCGTAGTTGGCGCGATCGGCGCCGGGCCCCTCCACGCCCGCGTAGCGGGCGCTGGTGACGCCCGGCGCCCAGCCCAGCGCCTCGACCTCGAGGCCGGAGTCGTCGGCGAGGAAGAGCAGATCGGCCGGGACCGGCTCGCCGCGCGCGGCCAGCGCCCCGACGAGCCCGAGCGCCTTGCCGCGGGCGTTGGCCGCGAACGACTCGGTGCCCTCGGGCGGCAGCTCGACGCCCTCCGGCATGGGCAGCACCTCGAACGGCGCCAGGATGCCGCGGAACTCGCCGAGCTTGTGGGCGTTGCCGGTGGCGAGCATGAAGCGCACGGCGAGCCTCAGCCCAGCGTGGCCGTGGCCGCGTCCTGCGCGGCCGCCAGGGCGGCCGCGCCGCGCGCGGCCAGGTCGAGCATCTGCTCGAGGGTAGCGCGCGTGTAGGGCTCGCCCTCGGCCGTGGCCTGCGCCTCGACGAGGCGGCCGTCGCCGGTCATGACGACGTTCATGTCGACCTCGGCGGCAGAGTCCTCGGCGTAGTCGAGGTCCAGGACGACCTGCCCGTCGACGACGCCGACGGAGATCGCCGAGAGCGAGTCGAAGAGCGGCAGCTCGTTCAGGCCGAGCATGTCCTTGAGCTTCACCGCGACCTGGTAGACGGCCACGTAGCCGCCGGTGATGCTCGCCGTGCGCGTGCCGCCGTCGGCCTGCAGCACGTCGCAGTCCACCGTGATCGTGCGCTCGCCGATGATGCCGAGGTCGGTGACGGCGCGCAGGCTGCGGCCGATGAGGCGCTGGATCTCCATGGTGCGGCCCGACTGCTTGCCGCGCACGGCCTCGCGCTGCGTGCGCGTGGGCGTCGCCCCCGGCAGCATGCTGTACTCCGCCGTCAGCCAGCCGCGGCCCGAGCCGCGAAGCCACGGCGGGACGCCCTCGGCGAGCGACGCCGTGCAGAGCACGACGGTGTCGCCGAGGGAGATGCGCGCCGAGCCGGCCGCGAACTTGGCCACGGCCGGCTCGATGTCGAGCGGCCGCAGCTCGTCTGCCTTGCGTCCCTGTCTCACGCTGTTCCTTTCACCGGCCCGCGACGCTCATCCGGCGTCGGGGCGCATCGTCCCGAAGAGATCGGCGCGGCGCCGCACCAGCAGCAGCACCACGGCGCCGCCGGTCGCCATGACGGCCGCCTCGCCGGCACTCACCCACAGGGCGCTCGCCCAGAAAGGCAAGTGCATCACCAGGGCCAGCATGGCGGCGACCCCCAGGCCGTTGACCACCACGGGCACGGCCAGGGCGTACCAGCGCGGACCGATACGATACATCAGCGCTGCCGCCACGAGCGTGAGCAGCGCTCCGAACACCACGTCGACGAAGAACATGGGGCTGCCGAGGTTGCCGAGCGCCGTGCCCACCGCGAGCCCGACGACGGCCGCGGGGTCGACGCAGGCGAAGGGGAGCAGCGACTCGGCCACGCGGAACTGCACCGCCCCGTAGGCGAGCGCGTTGAGCCCGGGCATGAGCGTGAGCACCGCGTAGAGCGCGGCGTACATCGCCGCACGGACGAGGAAGCGGGTGGAGAGGAGCGACCCGGCCTCGCTCACGCGGGGACCAGCCCGGTCAGCGTCTCGACCGGTAGCGGGCGCACGCGGGTGAGCGGCATCTGCAGGAACCGCGCCCCGACCGTGCGGAACGCCTCGACGTCGCCGGTGGCGTAGAAGCGGTACGAACCGACGCGATCTTCTGTACGCGCCAGGCCCTGGCGCACGAGCGTGTCCTCGACCTCGCGGGCGATCTCGGCGGCCGGGTTCACAAGCGTGACGTCCCTGCCGAGGAAACGCTGCAGCATGGGCGCGACGAGCGGGTAGTGGGTGCAGCCCATGATGACGACGTCGGGGCGCTGGGCCTTCAACGGCTCGGTGAAGCCTTGCACGGCGTCGGCGAGCTCCTGGCTGGCCACGTCCCCGGCCTCGATGAACGAGACCAGGCCGGGGCAGGCCTGCTGGATGACCTCCGCGCCCTCGTCGAGGCCGTGGATGGCCCGCGGATAGGCGCCGCTGGCCACCGTGGCCTCGGTGGCGAGCACGCCGATGCGGCGGTACCGCGACGTCTGCACCGCCGCCCGCGCCCCCGGCATGACGACGCCGATGATGGGCGTCGCGAACTGTTGCTGCAGCAGCGGCAGCGCCGCCGATGTGGCCGAGTAGCAGGCGACGACGATGAGCTTGCACGGGACCGTCTCGAGGAAGGCCGTGAGCTGGCGCGCGTAAAGCTCGAGCTCGGACCGGCTCTTCTCGCCGTAGGGGAACCGCGCCGTGTCGCCGACGTAGGCGAAGTTCTCGCGCGGCAGCTGGACGAGGCACTCGTGTAGCACGGTGAGACCGCCCATGCCCGAGTCGAACAT
>CAIXSE010000487.1 GCA_903921965.1 uncultured Thermoleophilia bacterium
CGCGCGGATGGCGGCGATCACCGCGTCGTACTGGATGCCCTCCCAGTTGGTGTACGACTCGCTGCCGGCCATCGCCGCGGCGAACGGCTGCCAGTCGGCGCCCACCTCGAGCATCTGGCGGTTGCACATGTCCCACGCCACGACGCTCACAGGCCCGACGGCGGACATCGCCGTGACCTGCTCGTCCTCGTCGAGGGCGTCGCCGCCGGAGGTGTCGTCGCGGGACGTGTACCCCTGGAAGGTCATGTAGCCGTGGTCCCAGAAGGCGAGCAGGTAGTTCGTCGCCGGGTAGTTCGCCTTCACGTAGGTGACGAAGTCGACCAGCGTCCGCGGGTCGCCCATGTCGCGTTCGCCCCAGTCGGCGACGGCGCTGGCCGCGTCGGCGAGCATGCCCTGGGTGCAGTAGAACAGCTTGGTGGTCTGCCAGTCGCCGCGCGAGGTGTCGTAGCCGGGGCCGCGGTCGGCGAGGACGACGACGTTGACGCTCGCGTTGGAGCCGAGCGCGCTGAGCTCGGTCTCGATGTCCTTGACGACGTAGTCCTCGAGGTTGTTGTCGCCGTCGAGGTACACCATCACCGTCCAGGGCTTCGGCGTGGCGCGGTGGCCCGCGGCGAGGGCGGCGGGCGCCGCCAGCAGGACGAGCGCCGCGAGCAGCAGCGCGATGACGGGTCCGGCGCGCAGCGCGCTGCCGCGGGCTTCACGCGGACGGATGCGGTGTCGACGGTCCATGGCCCCACCTCCTTGCCCGCGTCTGCGGGCCGAGTCCCCTGCGGATGAGCCGCGATGCTCCTAGTGGACCAGCATCCCGGGTCCGGTGCAAGGGGTTCGGGTGCGGCGGCGCCTTCAGGGGGCGGGGGCCGCCGCCGCGTACTGCTCGCGGAAGAACGCGAGCAGGGCTTCGGCGGCCCGGCTGAGCACGCGGGTCCGGGAGCGCACCGTGTAGAAGTCGCGGAGCACGCGGAAGCCCTCGATGGGCACCACGACGAGGGCGCCGTGCTCCACCTCGGGCACGATCGCCCAGCGGCTGACGAAGGTCACCCCGCCGCCGGCGATGGCCGCCTGCTTGGCCGACTCCATGAGGCCCATCTCCATGGCCACGTTGAGCCGGTCGAGCTGCACGCCGGCGCGCTGCAGGTGGTCCTCCACGACGATCCGCACGCCGGCGCCCTGCTGCTGCATCACCTGGGGCTCGGCCGCCACCTCGTCGAGCGTGACCGGGGCGCCGGCGGCCCAGCGGTGCGCGGGGCCGCAGACGAGCACGATCTCGTCCCGCGCCAGCGGCTCGGCGACGAGTTCCGGGCGGGGCGTCACGGCGCCGACGGCGCCGATCTCGAACTCCCGTGCCAGGACGCGCTCCACCACGGCGTGCGTGTCGTCGACGTGCAGGGAGATCGAGACGCCGGGGTAGGACTCGCGGAACTGCGTGAGCATGCCGGGCAGCACGTGCTCGCCGGGGCCGGTGGAGGCGCCGACCACGACGCGCCCCGCGACGAGCTCCCCGAGGTCGAGGATCTCGGTGCGGGCGCGCTCGTCGAGGTCGAGGATCTCGCGGCCGTAGCGATAGAGCACCTGGCCGGCGTCCGTCGGCACGACCGTGCGGCGCGAGCGGTCGAGGAGCGTGGTCTTGAGCTCGCGCTCCATGCTGCGCACCTGCTGGCTGGCGGCGGGCTGCGTGATGTGCAGTTCGTCGGCTGCCAGCGAGAAGCTGCGGCGGTCGACGATCCTGCAGAAGAGGCGGAGCTGGCGGATGTCCATGCAGCTATCTTATACGACGGTTGCCGCAGACGGGCGTGGCGTGTGCCCGGTCCTGCTCTGCGGCCGGCGGAGCCGCCGCCGGGCGCCCGCCGTCAGACGAACGGCGCCGTGTCGCTGTCGCCGATGTCCGCCACGAAGCGGCCGAGGCGCGCCCGGCGGGTGGTGCGGCGCGCCAGCTCGAGCAGCCGGTCGACGAAGAGGGACGGGTCCCGCGGCCGCACGGCGGAGAGCCGCGGGTCCTTCTTGCGCAGCAGTACGTCGTCCGGGGACGCCGCGGGGACGAGGCGGCCCTCGGCGATCAGGGCGGCGTCGACCGCCGAGAGACGCCGCCGCGAGACGGTGTACGCCGGCGTCCCGAGGGCGGCCGCCTCGCGGGCCATGATGCCGCCGACGCCGAGGTAGAGGTCGGCGGCCGCGAGCAGGCTCGCGACCTCGGGCAGGGTGCCTCGTGGCGCCGTGAGCACCTTGGGCGCGCGCGCGAGGAACCGCTCCTGCTGCGCGGCGTCGCGCGCGACGAGCACGAGCTCCAGGCGCCGGCGTCCGGCGAGCGCCACCACGAGCTCGAGCAGCTCCGCTTCGGCCTGCTGTGCCCTGGCCGCTCCCTGCCCGCGGGGGTCGGCGAAGGCGCTCGCCGGACGCGGCGGACGCACCACGCCGACGACGCCGTCCGGGTCGAGGGCGAGACGGCTCAGGACGTCCGGGTCGGGGCGGAGGTCGTAGAGGTAGTACTCCTCCCTGAAGCCCGGGTACCGGAAGAGCTTGTCCGGAGGGGCGCCGAGGGCGGTCACCGCCTCCGGCGGGACGGCCTCGGGCACCGCCACCTCGTCGACGAGGCGCACGTCCAGGCGGGCGCCGCGCTGCGTGCGCTCGTCGTCCAGGAACGTGAGCTGGGGGATGCCCAGCGTCCAGGCGGCGAAGACGAAGTCGCTGGCGTGGCTGCCCGCGGCCACGTCGTAGCGGCCGCTGGAGGCGGAGCCGAGCAGCTGCGCCGTGCGGTTCACGAGGCCGACGGCGCGGGTGCCGAGGCTGCCGCCGCGGTGGCCTGTCGTCAGCACGCCCCCGAGGCCGTACCGGCGCAGCACTTCGTCGGCGCCGGCGAAGCGCCGCGCCGTGACCGTCACCACGTGGCCGGCCTCTTCGAGGCGCCGCACGATCGGCGCGAAGAACACGACGTGCGTCGCGTCGGTGATGTCCACCCAGACGCGCACCGCTCACCCGCCCGGCGCGGGCCCGGCCGCCGGCGCCGGGCGGCGGATGCCGCCCCGTCCGCCGGGCTCGCGCGTGCGTCTGGTGGACCGGCATCGGGACACGGGGGCGTTCTCGTTCGTCGGCGGCTTCAGGCCGGCCGTGCCCTGCCGCTTCCCGCGGCCATCGCCGGGCGCCGGCCGGGCTCGCAGCTCGGCGCCGCCGTCAGGCCAGCCCGGCCGCGACCGCCTCGGCCACTTCCTTGACCTGCTCCTCGGTGAGGTTGGGGTGCATGGGGATGGCGAGGTTCTCGCTCGCGGCCTTGTCGGTGTTGGGGAAGTCGCCGAGCTTGTGACCCAGGTCGGCGAAGGCGGGCTGCAGCTGCAGCGGCGTGGTGTAGTAGGCCGCGCAGTCGACCTGGCGCTCCTTGCACGCCGCGGCGATGGCGTCGCGCTGCGGGTGCCGGATGACGTACAGGTGGTACACGTGCGTGAGGCCGTCGGGCACGGCGGGGCGCACGACCTCGTCAGGCAGGTACAGGTCGTACCACTCCGCGACCTGGACCCGGCGCGCGTTCCACTCGTCGATGACCTCGAGCTCGAGGCGCAGGATCGCGGCCTGCAGCTCGTCGAGCCGCGAGTTGAAGCCGATGTCGGTGAAGGTCTTCTTGTCTTTGCTGCCGTGGAAGCGGAGCTCGCGGGTGCGGTCGACGAGCACCTTGCTGTGCGCCGTCACGAGGCCGCCG
>CAIXSE010000488.1 GCA_903921965.1 uncultured Thermoleophilia bacterium
AGGGCCTGGCGGCTCTCGACCTGCTCGACGTAGATCGCCTGGTCGCCGTCCATGACGGCGAGGTTGGCGGTCTCGCGCGTGGAGTCGCGCAGCTGCGTGAGCACGGGGCGCGACAGCACGCGCAGGCGGTCGACCCAGGCGACCTGCGCCGCCAGGCTGAAGAGCTCCAGCCCGAGGCGGAAGCTGCCGTCGGGCTGGACCCACAGCAGGTCGGCGTCCTGCATGTCGGGGATGATGCGCTGCACGACGCTCTGCGGAAGGCCGGAACGCTGCGAGATGTCGCGCACGGTGAGCGCGCCGGCGCTGCCCGAGAAGGCGCGCAGCACGGCCAGCGCGTGCACCAGCAGCGGGGCCTCGGGCGTGAGCTCCGACACCCTCGGCCCCAGGCTCCACGTCTTGTCGTGCGGGTGGTGCGTGACGAGGCGGCGCTTCTTCATCAGCTTGAGCAGGTTGTGCAGGCTCGACTTGGGGATGCCGCACTCCAGCCCGATGGTCCCGGACGACGCCGGCTGCGTGCGCCGGCTGAGGTACTCGAGGATGTCGAAGGCACGGTCGGCGGAGCGCGCCGGCACGCCTGCCGGGCCGGTCAGCTCTTCGCTGTCGTCGTGCCGCGTCATCGTCACCTCGCCGGTTGACCGCGGGCGGTGGAGGCCGCCTCGCCCGCACGCCGCGGCGTCGTGCCGGGACGTGCATCTGCGACCATCATACTGGACTGGGGGCGGCTGCGCGTGCGCCGCGCGAGCCTGCAGCCCTTTCCGGTGCCGCAAAGAACGGTCCCACATGCTGGAGACGGCCGTCGCCGCGTTGAACCGGGCGCCCCGCGGGTCCACTGTTGTGTGGCTCGTCACCCGCGCGGGCCGTGCCTGCGGCGCGGCCCGCTCCCGGAACCTCGCAGACCGTCTCCCAGAAAGGGGCTCCCCGATGGCCGACTCCCAGACCCCCAAGCCCGAGATCCTCTACTCGGTCAAGGCCCAGCGCGGTCCCACGCTTCGCTGCAAGGGCTGGAAGCAGGAGACCATCCTGCGCATGCTCGAGAACAACATGGAGAACGCCGAGAAGCCCGAGGAGCTCGTCATCTACGGCGGCATCGGCAAGTGCGCCCGCAACTGGGAGTCGTACTGGGCCATCGTCCACGCCCTGAAGGAGCTCGAGGACGACGAGACCCTGGTGGTGCAGTCCGGCATGCCGGTGGCCGTGTTCCAGACGCACAAGCTCGCCCCGCGCGTGGTCATGGCCAACACCAACATCATGAAGGCCACCTGGCCCGTCTTCTACGACCTGCAGGACAAGAACCTCACGATGTTCGCGCAGTACACCGCCGGCCCGTGGGAGTACATCGGCACGCAGGGCGTGATCCAGGGCACCTTCGAGACGTTCTCGGCGATCGCCCGCAAGTGCTACGACGACTCGCTCGTCGGCAGGATCCTGCTGACGGCGGGCGCGGGCGGCATGGGCGGTAACCAGACCCGCGCCATGGTGATGCACGGCGGCGTCGGGATCGTGGTGGACGCCGACGAGCGCGTCATCGACCGCCGCATCGCGAAGAACTTCATCGAGTGCAAGGTCGGCTCGCTGGACGAGGCCATCGAGCTCGCGACGAAGACGGCGGCCGAGGGCAAGCCGCTCGGTATCGCCGTGGTCGGCAACGCCGCCGAGATGTTCGCCGAGGCCTACGACAAGGGCTTCCGTCCCGACATCGTCACCGAGATGTGCCCGTGCCACGACCCCATCTCGTACATCCCCGCCGGCCTCACGCCGGCCGAGGCCGACGTGCTGCGCGTCGAGCACCGCGACGAGTACCTGCGCCGCGCGCGGGAGACGATGATGGCCCAGCTCCGCGTGATGAACAAGTTCTTCGCGGCCGGCGTGCCGACGTTCGAGTACGGCACCAGCATCCGCAAGGAGTGCCGCGACGCCGGCATGCCCGAGGACGAGGCGATGACGATCCCCGGCTTCGTGAGCGAGTACATCCGGCCGCTCTTCTGCGAGGGCCGCGGGCCGTTCCGCTGGACCTGCGTGAGCGGTGAAGCGAGCGACCTGGCGCGCCTCGACGACCTCTGCCTCGAGCTGTTCGCCGACGACCTCCTCGTGACGCGCTGGATCAAGCTGGCGCGCGTGCACATCCCGATCGAGGCCCTGCCGGCGCGCATCTGCTACCTCGGGTTCGGCCAGCGCAAGAAGTTCGGCCTGGCCGTGAACGAGCTCATCCGCAAGGGCGAGGTCAAGGGCCCCGTCGCGTTCTCGCGCGACAACCTCGACTCGGGCAGCATCGTGAACCCGACGTTCGAGTCCGAGAACATGGCCGACGGCGGCGACCTCATCAGCGACTGGCCGGTGCTCAACGGCCTGCTCAACAGCTGCGGCATGGCCGACCTCATCGCCGGCCAGGCCAACTACTCGATGGGCGAGGCCGTGCACACCGGCGTCACGATGATCGCCGACGGCACCGACGAGGCCGACTTCCGCCTGTCGGTGTCGCTCACGGTGGACTCCGGCATCGGCGTCATCCGTCACGCGCAGGCCGGCTACCAGGCCGCGAAGGACGTGGCCAACGGCGAAGGCGCGCTCACCGACGAGGCCATCAAGGTCCCGCTGTGGTGGACGCCGAAGGCGACCTTCGGGCCGCGGGACCTGTGAGGCCGGCGCCGTACGGTTGTCAACGTCGGGGGTGAC
>CAIXSE010000489.1 GCA_903921965.1 uncultured Thermoleophilia bacterium
CGCTCGTGCGACGGCAGGCGGTACGGGTTCGAGTTCCTGTCGAGCGCCTGGAGCACGCCGGACTTCTGCTCGTCGAGGCGGTTCTCGTCGACCAGGGCGCGGCGGAAGTCGAGCACGTAGTCGACGTGGCGGATCCGCGCCGGGCAGGCCTGCTCGCAGGCGTAGCAGTTGGTACACGACCAGACGGCGTTCTCGAAGTCGGACGCCGGCCGCTCGACGACCGCGCCGCCCGCGTCGGTGCCCAGCGCACGGCGCACGTCCTGCACGAGGTCGCGCGGCGAGAGCGGCCGGCCGGCCGCGCGTGCCGGGCACTCCTGGTGGCAGCGGCCGCAGGCGACGCAGGCGTCGGCCGCGAGCTTGTCGGCCGGACCGATGACGGCCGTGGTGGCGGTCCCGGCCACGGCCTCCACGTCCTCGTCGGACTCCATCGCGGCGATCAGGTCGAACGGCGTGGTCAGGCGGGTGCGTGGTCGCGTCGGGTCGTGGGACGCGACGGTGCCCGGCACGACGAACACGTGCGAGAAGCCGCTCCAGGCGAGGCCGGCGATGAGACTGAAGGCCGACGCGGCGTGCAGCCACCAGAGCACCTGGTACAGGCGTACCCCGGCGCCGTCGGCGGCCGTCGGGCAGAGCACGCCGGAGAGCGCGTAGCCGACGAAGGCCGCGACCGCGTGCGGGTTCTGCTGCGCGGCGATGCGGTAGGCCTCGAGCAGGAAGCCGGAGAGTCCCATGAACAGGAGGCCGCACAGCACGAGCGTGGTCGAGAGCTTCGGCAGCAGGTGCTCGGGCCTCAGGATGAAGCGGCGGACCATGGCGACGACGACGCCGGCGACGAGGGCGAGGCCGGCCGCGTCGAGCACGGCCTCGAAGCCCACGTAGAAGGCGCCCTGGATGGAGAACGTCCCGAAGAGGCCGAGGACGTCCTCGTAGAACGCGACCAGGGCGGTGCCGATGAAGAGCAGCACCATGCCGTAGAAGATGGGCAGGTGGAGCACGGCGGGCAGGCGGCGCTCCGCGACCTTGGCCTGAAGGGCCACGTCGCGGAGCGCCCTCGAGAGCCGCGGCCCCCACGGCAGGGCCTTGCCGTTCACGGACGCCCAGAGGCCGGCGCCGCCGGCGCCGCGGTAGCGGCGGTAGCGGCGCACGAAGCCCCAGACGAAGAGCACGGCCACGAGCGCCACGCACGAGTACATGGCGACCAGCGTGGCGGTGTGCGGCAGGAACGGGAGGTACTCCCTGACGTAGTCGATGCCCACGGCGCCCGCCCCCTTGCTCAGGCCAGCGCGGCGATCAGTTCGGGGACGACCTTGTACAGGTCCCCGACCACCACGTAGTCGGCGTTGCGCGTGATGGGGGCGCGCGCGTCGTTGTTGACCGAGACGACGACCTTCGCGCCCTTGATGCCGGCGAGGTGCTGCACCTGCCCGGAGATGCCCAGCGCCACGTACAGGCCCGGGTTCACGGTGACGCCGGTGAGGCCGACCTGGCGCTCCTGCGGGAGCCACTTGAAGTCCTCGGCGATCGGGCGCGAACAGCCGAGCTCGGCGCCGAGGCGTTCGAGCAGCGGCTTGACCAGCTCGATGTCCTCGGCTTTGGCGAAGCCGCGGCCGACCGAGACGACCACGGGAGCGGCGGCCAGGTCGACCGTCTTGACGACCGGCTCCTCGGCGAGGCACTCGGCCTGGTACGCCGGCGCCGGCGCCTGACGGCGCTCGACCGCCGGCGCCGCCCCCGCCGCCTCGCCCTCGTACTTGCCGGCGGCGAAGAGGCACACGGCCGGGGCGACCGGCAGTGAGATGGCGCCTTCGGCCACGCCGCCGTAGATCGAGCGCGTCGCGACCAGGCCCTCGGCGCCGCGCGCGACGGCGTCGCACATGCTCGCGCACGACGAGCCGCGGGCGGCCGCGACGCGGCCCGCGGCCTCACGCGCCGCCGGGGCGTCGGCGACGAACACCGCCTCGGCGTCGCCGGCGGCGTCGAGCAGGCACGCGGCCCACACGTCGCCGCGCAGCCAGGCGCCCGCGCCCTCGTACACCAGCAGCGCGTCGGCGAGGCCGCCCAGCGCGGCCGCCGCCTGCTCTGCCTGAGCGCCGGCGGGCGCCAGCCCGCCGTCGCCCTCGAGCGCCACGGCCTCGACGCGGCCGTCCGCTCCCGCCAGCTCGCGCGCGGCCGCGGCCACGCGCCGCAGGTCGGCGACCGAGGCCGCGCTCACGACGTACCGGCCGGCCATCACAGCACCCCTTCCTGACGCAGGGACTCGACCAGCTTCGCGGCGCTCTCCTGCGGCGGGCCGTCGATCACGATCCGGCGACGCTCGACGGCGCCGGATTTCGCGCCCGCGAGCACGGCCGTCGCACGCGTGTCCGCGTCGCCGAGCGGGACGCTGACGATGCGGTCGCTCTTGACCTTCATGACCTGCAGCACCGTGGGCAGACGCGGCACGTTCATCTGCGAATCGACCCCGACCACGCACGGCGTCGGCACCTTGACCGTGCGGCGTACGTCGCCGGCGTCGAGCACGGCCTGCACCCAGCCGTCGTCGGCCTCCAGCGCCACCACCGGCGCGACGTACGGCCAGTCGAGCAGCTGCGCCAGGGCGGGCCCCGTGAGGCCGTTGTAGCCGTCTTCGGAGACGAGGCCGCCCATGATCACGTCGGGCTCCTCGAGCTCGCCGATGACGCCGGCGAGCACGCGCGCCGTGCGCGGCGGGTCGAAGGGGTCGTCCCAGCCGCCGTCGACCAGGTAGCCCTTGTCGGCGCCCATTGCGACGGCCTCCTTGAGCGTCTTCAGGGCCGGCTCGCCGCCGACCATGAGGACGTCGAGGTCGACGAAGTCCTGGCTCTCCTTGACGACGACGGCGGCCTCGAGGGCGTTGCGGTCGTAGTCGCTGATCTTGGTGGGCAGGTTGCGGAGCAGGACCTCGCCGCGGGCCTCGTCCCAGCGGATCTCGGTCGAGTCCACGACGTGTTTCGCGATGACGAGGATCCTCATGCGGCACTCCATGCGTGGCGGTCGGCGGCCGGGCCGCCGGCGGAGCCCGTTGAGCGGGCCCCGCCGGCCTGCCGGCCGCGTGCATCTGGTGGGCCGGGGCCGGGTCAGGCTGCGGCTGAGCCTGACCCGGCCTCCCGGCCCGCCCGGTCCCCAGCCTTCGTCAGGCCCGGGGCTCCCACTCGCCCTCGGGCGGCGGGAGGATCTCGTAGGCGAAGTGGCGGTGGTACCAGTCCAGGTGGATGTTCCGGGCGCGTACGATGCGCTCGCGCTCGCCCTCGTCCATCTCCTGCTGCCGGATGTACTGCTCCATACGGCTCGGCAGGATCTCCAGCTCGCCGTTCTTGTAGATGACCTCTTCAGCCATTGCCGGCTCTCCTTCCGGTCGCGGTCAGCCGACGGTGGGCGACGTGGTCGTCCAGTCGATGCCCATCGCCTTGGCGACGACCTCGAGCACGTGCACGGGCTCCACGGGCAGGCCGGCCTTCGCCTTGACGTCGGTGAACTGGTCCTTGCAGTGCGGGCAGGCGACGAGGATCGTGTCGGCGCCCAGGTCGGCCGCGGCGCGCAGGCGCTTCTGGCCGATGCGGTAGGCCATCTCGGGGTGCAGCTTGCGGTACGGGCCGTTGCCGTTGCCGCAGCAGTACCTCCACTGGTTGCCCGGCATGACGTCGACGATCTCGGCGCCCGGCACCATGCCGACGAGCTCGCGCGGCGAGTCGGCCTCGACCACGAGCTTGTTGAGGGTGCAGGGGTCGTGGTACGCGAACCGCCCCTCGACGGCGACCGGCGGGGTGACGCCCTTCGCCTTCATCGTCCTGAGGATGAAGTCGGTGACGAAGACGACCTCCAGGTCGCCCATCGCGAACCACTTCGGGTACTCGCGGACGAAGAGCGCGTAGTCGTGCGGATTGGTGACGACGAGCGTCTTCACGCCGAGCGCCCTGAGGTTCTCGACGTTCTCGGCGGCGTACTTCTTCCACTCCTCGTCGTCCTCGCTGAGCAGCTCGGGCGCGGTGACTCCGGGCGTCGTGTAGAGCCCGACCTTGACGCCGAGCTTGCCGAGGATCTGCGCGGCCAGCCTGGGCACCTCGGTGCCCTGCGTGGCCGTGAAGAAGTCGACGAAGAGAGCCGTCTTCATGTCTCCGGCCAGCTTGATGCCCTCGGCCCACTTCGCCACGAGGTCGCCCTGGCCGGCGACGAAGCCGCGGTGCTCGTCGAGGTACTCCTTCACAGCCGACCAGCCCGCGATCTCGCCGCCGTCGGCGACGAGGTCGCGGCGCACCTTGCGCACCATGTCGACGGTCGTCGTGGAGCGCCGGTAGAAGTCGCCGCCCATCGACGTGTTGGGGCAGCGCAGCTCGCAGGCGCCGCACTCGAGGCAGTAGGTGAAGTCGTCGAGCAGCTGGTCGAGCTCACCCACGCCCCGGCTCACCGCCAGAATCGAGGTGTGGAACCCGTACGAGGTGTGCGCCTCTTTGCGCGTGAGGTCGAAGTTCGGGCAGATGTCGCGGCAGAACTTGTGCCGGCACGCGAACACCAGGTAGGCCTCCTTGACGAACTCCTCCGAGATGCCCGTGGCCCTGGCGAGCGGCTCGGCGTAG
>CAIXSE010000490.1 GCA_903921965.1 uncultured Thermoleophilia bacterium
AGGAGACCCTGCACCCGCTCGCGGACGGCGCGGGACACCCCGAGCGCTACCACGCCGACGAGCTCGTGCAGCTGCTCGAGCAGGCCGAGGTCGTCGTGGCCGAGAGCGGCGGCGAGGTGGCCGGGTTCATGGCGGTGGAGACGCGCGAGCAGGAGCTGCACGTGGCCTGCGTGTGCGTGGGCCCCAACTTCGAGGCCCGGGGCGTGGCCAACCAGCTCATCGACTGGGCCGAGGGCATGGGCATCGACCGGGGGCTGGTCAGGCTCACGGCGTACGTGCCGGCGGGCGACCACCCCTCCCGGCACCTGTACGAGCGTCACGCGTTCGTCGCCACGGCCGACGCCGGCGGCGAGATGGTGACGCTGGAGAAGCGCCTGCCGCGCGTCGAGGAGTGACGCAGGTGCGCATCACGCTCATCGCCGTCCCGTACGACCTCGGGCGCGAGGGCGTCGGCAGCGGGCACGGCCCCGGCGCCTACCTCTCCGAGGGCGTCACCGAGGCGCTCACCGACCGCGGCCACGAGGTCGAGGTCGTCACGGCGCAGCGCAACGCGCCCTTCCGGGACGAGCTGCAGGCGGTGCTCGAGGTCGACGGCGCGGTCGCGGCGCTCGTCGCCGACGCCGTCGCCGGCGGCCGCCTGCCGATGGTGCTGGCCGGCAACTGCAACGTCACGCTCGGGGTACGGGCGGGCCTGCTCGCCGCCGGCGGACGGGTGCTCACCGAGCTCGCGACCGTGTGGCTCGACGCCCACGGCGACTTCAACACGCCCGAGATCAGCGAGACGGGCTACCTGGACGGCATGCCGCTGGCCATCCTGACCGGCCGCGCCTTCCCCGAGGTGTGGGCCGCCCTCGGCGGCACCCCGGCCCCGGAGCGGCTCGTGCTCCACGCCGGGGGCCGCGACATCGACCCCGCCGAGGCCGACGCCATGACTGTCTCGGAGCTGCTCGTGGTGAGCGGCGCCGAGATCGGCTACCGCGGCCTCGGCGAGGCCGTCGCGCCGGCGCTGGACGAGCTGGTGAAGCGGGCCGGCGGGGGCGGCTTCGCGGCCCGCCGCCCGGCCGCCATGCTCCACGTCGACATCGACGTGGCCGACCCCGCCCTGGCGCCCGCCGTCCAGTTCCCGTCGCCCGGCGGGCTCACCGTGGCGGAGCTGCTGGCGGCGGTGGAGATGACCGGCCAGCGCTTCGACCTGCGGGCGGTGTCGCTGACGTCGTTCGACCCCGAGGCCGGCGACCGCTTCAAGACCTTCCGCGCCGGCCTCTCGGTGCTCACCACCGCCGCGAGCGTGGCGGCGGTGTCGGCACAGGATTCGGTGCGCTAGGGACGCACGGGCGGAGGCGGAGGCCGGGCAGGCGCGCCGGGCCGGCGAGGCCGCGTCGGGCGGCCGCGTCAGTTGTACAGGTAGACCGTCTCCCCCACCCAGGACTGGTCGTACATCCACTGGGCGACCCACATGGGCTCGCGCACGCAGCCGTGACTGGCCGGGTACGGCGGCACGGGGTCGTACCCGTGCATCGCGAAGTCCTTGTAGAAGCCCATGGAGCGGAAGAGCTTGCTGTCGTAGTTGGACTGCGCCCACAGGCTCTTGATGAAGATGTGGAACGTGCCGGACGGCGTGTTGCCCGTGGCGCCCGAGGAGATCGCGATGATGCCGCAGGGCGCGCCGTTCTTGACCACCATGGCGATCTGCCGGCCCTTGTCGACCTCGATGTGCGTGGACGGCTCGGAGAACTTGGCCTTGATGACCTCGGCGCTCTCGAGCTTCTTCCAGCACGCCGCGCCGAAGACGTAGTCGCGGGAGAGGCCGTAGGCCTTCTGGAAGGCGACGACGGCGTCCGCGACCTGGCTCGTGAACGTCGAGCCGGTGTTGGGCACACGGAACTTGAGCCGCGCCAGGGCGACGAGCATGCCGTGGACCTGCGGCCCCTTGGAGCCGGTGGAGAGACGGGAGCCCTGCACCTTCAACGTGGTCCGGGCGGTACGTTCGGCGATGCCGTTGGACGCGGCCAGCGACAGCTTCACGGAGAACGACCCGAGCGCGCGCAGCGGGAGCGTGAACTTCGCCACGCCGTCGCGGGCGGCGACCTTGCGCGTGCAGACGGTGTCGCTCCCGTGGGTGACGAGCGCGGTGACGGTGCCGGCGTACGAGGACGGGACGACCTTGACCGTGAGCGTGACGTCCTCGAAGGGCACCGGCTTGCCGTAGCCGACGCTGACCCGCGGCTTGACGACGACACGCATGGACTCGCTCCTGGTGCCGTCCTGCAGGTGGGCGACGAGCTCGCCGCTGCGGGCGGGCTTGAACGCGAAGGTGTAGGCGCCGCTCGCGTCGGTGACGACGGAACCGGCCGGCGTGCCGCCGAGGGTGATGCGCACGGGCTGCTGCGCCGCCGCCGGCTGCACGAGGCCGCTCACCGTGACCTCCTGGCCGTACGTGACGGTGGCAGGAGCGACGCCGAGCGTCACGGTCTGCGACGCGGGCGGCGTGGGCGTCGGCGTGGGCTCGGGCGTCGGGGACACGGACGCGAGGGCCGCGGGGACGGCGACGAGACACGACAGGAGAAGCACGACCGCGAGCGGCACGGCGCGACGGAGGACGGCGTGCGGGCGCGGGCGGTGAGTCATCTGCGGTCTCCTGCTCTGTAGCTTCACGTGTGCGTCGTCGTCCAACGAGGGTAGCACGCCGCCCTTCAGACGGTCGACCGGCGCGGTGCGATACGATGGGCGCCGGACAACACGACCCCGAGGAGTCACGATGCTCGACGTGAAGATGGTGCGCTCGAACCCGGACGAGGTGCGGAAAGCCCTGCAACGCAAGGGTACCGCGTCGGCCTCGTCGCTGGACGAGTTCCTCACGCTCGAGGAAGAGCGCCGCCGGCTCCTCACCGACGTCGAGGGCATGCGCGCCGAGCGCAAGCGCGCCAGCGACGACATCGCCGCCGTGAAGAAGTCGGGCGGCGACGCCGGCGAGGCGATCGCCGCCATGCGCGCCCTGGGCGACACGATCAAGGAGCGCGAGGCCTCGCTGGCCGACGTCGAGGAGCGGCTCAGGACGATGCTCCTGGAGATCCCCAATCTCCCCCTCGCCGGCGTCCCCGACGGCGGCGAAGAGGACTCCGTCGTCCTGCGCACCGTCGGCGAGCCTGCCGCCTTCGACTTCGAGCCCAAGGACCATCTGGACCTCGGCACCGCGCTCGACGTCATCGACATGGAACGCGGCGCCAAGGTGAGCGGCTCGCGCTTCGCCTACCTCAAGGGCGACCTCGTCATGCTCCAGTTCGCCCTCGTGCGGTACGGCCTCGACGTGATCCAGGGCAAGGGCTTCCGCCCCGTGATCCCGCCGGTGCTGGTGCGCGAGGAGGCCATGTACGGCACCGGCTTCTTCCCCACCGACCGCGCCCAGGTGTACGAGACGGTGGACGGCGACTGCCTGGTCGGCACCAGCGAGGTCCCGCTCGCGGCCATGCACATGGAGGAGTTCCTCGAGGAGAAGGAACTGCCGCTGCGCTACGCCGGCTACTCCAGCTGCTTCCGCCGCGAGGCCGGCGCCGCCGGGCGCGACACCCGCGGCATCCTGCGCGTGCACCAGTTCGACAAGGTCGAGATGTTCAGCTTCTGCCTGCCCGAGCAGAGCGA